>JAILKC010000122.1 GCA_024694055.1 Lachnospiraceae bacterium
GCCCAAGCTTCTTACAAAGAGCATTATCATCAAGGAGCCTTCGTAAAGCTGCCTCCATAGCATCCACATCACCCACAGGTGTAAGCAGACCGTTAACCCCATCTTTAATAAGGCTCTTTGGGCCTCCACAGGGACAATCCGTAGCGATCACAGGACGCCCGAGCGCCATGGCCTCCATAAGTGCATTGGGCAGTCCTTCCGTATCCGAAGGAAGCACATATATATATGCCTTCGATATCACTTCCTCAACTTCACTGCTGTCTCCCGGAAGCAATACTTTCCCTTTAAGCCCGAGACTGTCTATCTCACTTTCAAGTTCGCTTCTGTAAGGTCCTTCACCGTATATGATGACATTGGTATCAGGATAGTCCTTACAGATCTTTGCGTAGGCTTTTATCAAAAGCCGGTGATTCTTATAATCAAAGAGTCTGCCGCTTGCCATGATGGATCTTGTGCATTCAGATTCTGTACGATCATCACCGGTTGCACAGGCAGTAAGCTTTGCAGCTTTGTCCGCAAACTCTTTAAATATCGGGTTGGATATGATAACACATTTATTACGCAATCCCGCCTTAAAGAATTCTGCCTGGTACTTCGTCTGACACACTATGGCTTCTGTTCTTTTCATGCACCATAGAAGCTCGGTTTGCTTTATGCCGGCGCTGTAATCATCATAAGGATTGGATCTTACCGCCGCTATGACTTTATACCCGGTAAAAAGAGCAGCGATCACGGCTCTTATCGCACTTGAAAGCATAAAGACTACAAATTTATCGGGCTTTTCACTCTTAAGGCACGATCTTAATGCAAGTATCCTGTCAAAACCGGACTCAGACTTCATCATGTCATCAAGATTGATCCTTTTTATCCCTTCCGGAAGGACATACTCTAGTTCATCCACGGTATCCGTAACGATCACTGCCTCAAATTCATCCGTCTTATTAAGTTCATCGGCGATCGTGAGCAACACATGCTCAGCACCGCCTTTATTTAACGAATGGACATAGAAAAATATCTTTTTCATATCAATTCCCATTCCAAATATCACAAATCATAGTTGCGAAACAAGCTGTCAGCGATATTTCACGTTATTTAATCATGTCTGTCGGAAGCTTCATAAGATCACCGAGGAATCTCTCATCCTCCACATTGGAGAATACTTCAAATCCAGATCCATCATAAAATGTGATCTCGCCAAAATAAATCTTTTCCTTTAACTGATACCAGTCTATGCGCGCATGATACATATCTTTTGCTATCTTTTCAGAAAGCCCTATCATCTCATCAAGGCATTCCGGTCTGTCACGGTGTTCCGTACAGGGCTCAAGTCCATGCTGTACTATGTCAAGGCGCTTCCAGTCTCTGTCATAAAAAGTCTGCGTATGTTCTCTGCCTGATACAAATCTGTTCTCATGGACTTCGATCACTTCGGCTCTGCCGTTAAAACACATGATCTTATAATCCTTAAGATCACCTTCCTCATCCTCAAGATACTCTTCGGCGATGATGCGTGGTGTAAGTCCCTTGTATGGCCACTCCCTGTACGTGCTGTAATACTTCCTGTTCATGGCCTGACTAAGCCTTTGAAATGCCGCCTCTGCATCAAAGGATGACCTGTCTTTACATATCTCAACGCTTCCGGAATCATGTGTACACTTAAGCACAAATCTCTCCGGTAAAGCATCCAGATCTATATCTTCAACACTGTCATATACTCCAAAACACTCTATAAGATACTGCTTGCCGATGGTGTCTGCGATGTATTGCCTTACCTCGTATTTGTCCACCATCTTATGGTAGATATCCTTGCGGTCATTAAGCTTAAGCCACTGGAGTTTTTCGTTGTACAGCTTGGGATTCTTAAGGTCAAGCCGTCTGCCCATAGTGGCCCTGTATAAAAGTTTAAGATAGGCTTCATCACTTAAAAAATCCAGATAGCCCTTGGCTGCAGGAGATGTGATAAAGTATACGGGATTATCCAAAAAATCTTTTATCTTACTCATTCTGTTCCTGTATTTGATCTGTATGCGCCATTCTAAGCCGTCGCGTGATATTTTCTGTACCACTGTTCCAATACGAACACACTCCATAAAAGCGAAGTATTAAGATTCTTCCTTTCAAAAAGCTTCATAAGCTTTGCAAGCCATGCCTTATCTATCAGACCATCCGCCACAAGTCTTGAATCCGTAAGGATATCCCATGCCATATCATGCACAGGGCCTGAACATAACCATTTATTTAGCGGTACCGAGAATCCTTTCTTGGGTCTGTCCATGAGTTCCTTCGGAACATATCGATATAACATCTCTTTAAGGACATACTTACTTATAACATTGCCTGAATCTTCTCTGCCTATCTTGTACTTGACCGGGAGTGAATATGCAAGGGAAAGCACTTCCGTATCAAGCATCGGCACTCTGTTTTCCAAAGAGACCGCCATACCCGCTCTGTCTACCTTTACCAGAATATCGTCCGGATGATATCTTAACAGATCGCGTAACATCATCTCATCTTCAGGCGCTGCCGATCCTGCCTTTAACTCATTCTGCAAAAGCAACGGCTGCCTGATATGTGAAGGTGACATCGGTGTCATGTCGTAGCATACCGCTTCGTGGAGGTTCGCTATATCTTTTGCCTTTAAGCAACCCGCAGTTCTGTATATATCATTGGTGCTGCTGTTACTTAAGATGCTGCCCGCTGTTTTCTTCAGTCCACCGGGAAAAGAAGAAAGCTTATTATATAACGCTGCCGTCTTCCAGTAAGTATTGTATCCGCCGAACAGTTCATCTCCCGCATCACCGGACAATGATACCGTAACCTTACTCTTTGCAAGCTTGCTCACAAGATATGTAGGGATCTCGGAACTGTCTGCAAAAGGCTCGGTGTATATGTCAGCCATGAGCGGAACAACATCCAAAAGTTCCTTTTCCGATATTGTAAGTATGGTGTGGTCCGTACCAAGATGCTTTGCTATTGCTTCTGCAGCATCTGATTCATCGTATTTCTTATCTTCAAAACCTATGGTAAATGTCTTAACAGGATCGGATACCACCGACTGCATAAGTGCAACCACCGCACTGCTGTCTATTCCTCCCGAAAGAAATGCACCAAGCGGCACATCCGAAAGAAGTTCGCTCTTTACAGCCGTCTTCATGGTCCGTTCAAGTTCATCCACGGCTTCAGTAAATGAACCGGTGAATCTGCCCTCATTTTTGCCATGCGAATACTCTGTGGCAAGATCGTAATATATATTGCTGCCACCCTCCATAAAGGGCGAAGCAAAGGTTATGTATGTACCCGGCATCACCTTGTATATGCCCTTATATATCGAATGTGGCGCAGGAATAAATCCATATCTTAAGTACAGGTTAAGCGCTTCTTTGTCGATCTCAGGGATAAAACCGGGATACGCTCTTATGACGTCAATGTCGGATCCAAATATGAGATCTTCGCCACAGAGTCCGTAATAAAGCGGTTTCTCACCCACTCTGTCTCTGGCAAGTGTAAGTGTCTTATCTTCTCTGTCAAGAAGGGCGAATGCAAACATCCCCTTAATAAGGGTAAGCGTCCTGTGCACACCATATGATGAAATAAGTTCAAGGAGTATCTCTGTATCGGAACTGCCTCTCCAGTCAGATACGTATCCTTCTTTCTCAAGCAGTTTCTTAAGTTCGGGAGCATTGTAGATCTCGCCGTTATATGCGATCACATACCTCTCACCATGAGAGATCATCGGTTGTGCGCCATTATTACTGATATCCTGGATTGAAAGTCTGCGATGACCAAGACATATTCCGCTGCCTTCGTCAAAATACGTTCCCTCGGCATCCGGCCCTCTGTGTATCATGCGCTCATTCATAAGATGAACGGCAGACAGGCTGTCCTCTTTATTCATTTTACCGGTATGAAAGCCTGCTATGCCGCACATTATCTGTCTTTCCTTATTATCTTGCCATCCTTGACCTCATATATGAGATCACAATTTTCTATCGTACGCAGTCTGTGAGCGATGATCACTAAGGTCTTACGTCCGTGCAATCTGTCGATCGCCTCCATGATGGCAGTCTCGGTATCATTATCAAGAGCCGATGTGGCTTCATCAAATACCATAAGTTCGGGATCGTGATACAGAGCTCTGGCAATACCAAGTCTCTGTCTCTGGCCACCCGAGATACGTACACCTCTCTCACCGATCTCAGCATCGAGCTTATCCGGAAGTCCTTCCACGAATTCCTTCATCTGAGCCTCGCCGAGTACTTCCCATACTCTGGCCTCGTCAATATCTTCATCCTTTACTCCGAAGGCAATATTGTGTTTGATACTGTCATCAAGCATATATATATTCTGCGGAATATAACCTATATGCGAAAGCCATTGCGCGTAATGATCACTGACACTTACGTCATCCACCGTGATCGTACCGTGTTCAAGTTTAAGAAGACCAAGCATTATATCCACAATGGTGCTCTTTCCTGCCCCGGAAGGCCCCATTACACCTACGGAACTGCCTATCGGAATCTGCATGTCGGCTTCATTAAAGATAAGCTTATCCGTATTGGGATAGGCAAAAGTGATGCCATTTAAGCGTATGTCACGCTCCATTGACAGAGGTTCCAAAGAAGCCTCGCCTGCATGGGTGATAAGTACATTCTCTTCACTGAGTCCCTTGGTATCCACATTCTCGTATATGTACTCAAGCGCCGGCTCAAAATATGCGATATTGGCCATGTATGTATTCAGTCTGTTGACACTGGGAAGCAGTCTCATCGCTGCGATGGCAAAAGCCGACAGTGTAGTCATAAGACTTGCGATGTCTCTGCCAAGTGCCATACTTAACATCACGTACGTAAGTATTCCGACTATGGCTGTAGTCTCTATGAGAAGTCTTGGGAGGTTCGTCAGCACATTGTATCTGATCTGATTGTCTGCATAGCCTTCAGCGCTTTCAGAATACTTGTCAGTGAAGTAGTATTCTTTTTTCAGCACCTTCACATCCTTGATCCCGGATGCAGACTGCAGTATCCACTTATACATTCCGGCCTGAGTGATCCTTGCTCCCTCTCCGGCATTATTCAAATGCTTTTTTATGACCTTCGTATTGTACAGTGTAAGTATGCCAAGGAGACCTGCCACCAGTATCGTCATCTTCCAGTCAAGCACAAGCAAAAATATCCCGAGACATGCAGATACAATAAGCTCTGCCGCGAAATTCATACACTGAAGCAGGAGATTGAATATATTGTCCATATCACCGTAGATCGTACGTATGATGTCCGAAGTCTCGGCGTAAAGATAGTACTCATAAGGTCTGTGCAGAAATTGCCACAAGAGATTGGTGGTGCATCTGGCACGGTTGCGATTGGCAAAACGCGCAAGCAGATAGGTCTGAAATATAAGAAATGCATTTTTTACTATGAATGCTGCTATTATCACACCAAGTAAAATAAAAGTGAAGGTTCTGATATTGTGCACATTCAGCGCATTCATGGCCATGATCACATACTTATTGGATGAGAACTTCTCCTCATCAAGTACAGCGCTTACAAGCGGTAAGATAAGCGAAGCACTGGCCGTCTCCATAATACCGCCGATAAGTATCAGAATCATAAGTCCCGCGATCTTTATCTTCTGCCCCCTGTCAAGTATGGCAGAAAGCTTACGTAACATAGTTAATGACATATATTCTCCGTTGCGGTTTTCCGCACTTTTGCATATCCTTAGTATTATACCATTACATGCGCAAATATGCTATACTATGCACATGCACTATCTCATAAGACTTGACGATATAACTCCATATATGAGCAAGGAAAAGTTCGAAGCCGTACAGGCCATTTTGGACAAGTATAGAGTGCGCCCGATCATAGGATTGGTGCCCGATTGCAGGGATGATTCGATCCATGGAGGCACAAACGCTCGCAGAGATGATTCGATCCAATGCCCTCTACAGGAACACGGAGACGGCAGAGAATACAGTGACGGCGAATATAAGCTGCTCCTTCACGAACTTATTGAAAAAGGGTGGACTGTAGCACAGCACGGCACCTATCATGTGTATGAGACCAAGGAAAGCGGTCTTCTTGGCATTAATCCCTTCAGCGAATATGCGGGATTACCGTATGAAGCACAGTATGAGAAGCTTAAGCACGGAAAAGACATGCTTAAGGATCTTGGTATAGAGCCTGCTCTTTTTATGGCTCCGGGTCATACATTTGACGAAAACACTTTAAAAGCCCTTAAAGCTCTTGGTTTTACAGCAATAACGGATGGTCTGTATCCGAAGCCCTATATAAGAGAAGACATCCTTTTTGTCCCATGTACACTTGTGGCATATGACAAGTTAAAAGGATTGGATACCATATGTCTTCATCCCAATCTCATGAATGATAAAGATATGGCGGATCTTGAAAGTTTTCTTAAGGATCACTGCAATGAAGCTTTAAGTTATAACCATGAAAGTCTGCATCAGGATGCGGTTAATTATGGACCGTTTACCGCAATGGCAGAAAAGTCTGCTCTTAAGGCAAGGCAAAGACGTGATCGGATAGCGCATTCTATGCGCCTGTCCAATTTCATGGTCTGCACGGATCATCCAAACAGTGCCATAAAATGGGCAAAGAGGATCATAATGTCTCCCCTTCTTTTATCGAAAAGATATGATGATATCAAATAGCAAAACGAGGTATATATGTGCGGAATAGCTGGAATTGCCGGATATAAAGGTGATCCGATCAAAGATATAGAGGCGATGAATGATGCCATGTTAAGGCGAGGTCCCGATGCAGGCGGTCATTTTACGGATGAAAGCAGGCGCGTTGTCATAGGACACAGGCGTCTTGCGATAATCGACCTGTCCGAGGCCGGAGCCCAGCCCATGACATCTCTAAGCGGAAGGTATGTGATCGCATATAACGGCGAGATATATAACTGTGCTGATATCAAAAAAGAGCTTGAAACAGTATCGGGGCCTTTAAATCTGCGTGGTACATCGGATAC
>JAILKC010000114.1 GCA_024694055.1 Lachnospiraceae bacterium
GAAGCAGACTGTACATTATGTTATACAGTGAAAATTCGGATCCGAACACATCCCTGTCAAGTCCGCCGACTATCGGCAGTTCCACTCCGTGAGCAAAGAAAGCGTCATTCAGCTTCATGACCCTGAAGTGCGCCACGAAAAGATCCAGATTGTCATGTACGGCGATATAACTGTTCTCCCTGTATCCCACAAAGACAACACACTGTACGAACAGGATTAGCTCCACGATATAGAGAAACCACAGTTTCTTCACGCTTTTAAGCAGTTTGCTCATAAGATTAAATCATCCTTTACACTTATCCACAAGATATGAACATCCCGGTGGATAATCGGTTAATCATAATTATATAATGTATGCCCATTATTGCAACTTTTGTGTCCGTTACGGGCTGAAAACAGGCAGAAAACAGCCTTTTGCAGGATTACTTGCATTTTTGACCACTAAATACGGTACCATATCGGGCATCTTGCAATAATAACCCCTATATCTTGTGTTTTCTTGCATAATACATGGTAACGCGCTGCGTTAGTGTTTGTATCACATATCATACTGACATATTAAATCACATAAAACAAGATGTTGTGGTATCGCATTTTCAAACCACAACATCTAATGTAAAGCACTTATCAAAGCCCCTGTAATGATGGCAAAGTCAGACAGGTTGAACACTATGTTCTTAATAAACCCCGGAGCTTTGGTAAACATTATATAGTCCACCACATATCCTTTTCTCAGTCTGTCATAGGAATTACTGAAGGCTCCCCCCAGCAGAAGACTTAGTCCAAGCTTAAGTGTCCTGAGCCCGTGGTGGGTTAAAGTGATGATAAACACTATACCCAGTATCACCGTGAGAGCCACCGATGCCCACATGACCAATACCGGACTCCTGCTGCCTTTCCCGAGAAACGCCCCCTTATTACGATATGTCACTATTTTTACATGATCGTTCAGATACTCATAAGTCGTATCATTCTCTTCTCTGTGCCGTTTAATGAGCGAATCAGCTGCCGCTATCGCTACAGAGAGCAATAAGTTAAACATGTCAGCCCGTAATCTCCTTAAGCTTGTCCCTTTCTTCAAAGGATGCCGCATTGCTTCTTATGTCTATCACCGGACCACCCGTTCCTTCAATATATTCTCTGGTAATGGTCACTCTGCCTATATTGTCATCTTTGGGTATCTCATACATGATATCCAGCATAAGATCCTCGATTATTGCTCTGAGCGCTCTGGCTCCGGTATCCTTCTCCATTGCTTTGGCCGCTATGGCTTCGAGTGCGCCATCATCAAAACATAATTTAACTTCATCCAATTCAAGCAGTTTCTCATATTGCTTAAGTATTGCATTCTTGGGCTCCTTGAGTATACGGACTAGCATCTCCTCCGTCAGGCCCTGGAGTGTGCATATTATGGGCAGCCTGCCTATGAACTCGGGGATCATCCCGAATTTCTTAAGATCCTCTATGGTCACCTTCTGCAATATGTCCTTATCCTTATCGAACTTATCCTTAAGCTCCGCACCGTATCCGATCGAAGTCTTCTTACGGAGTCTCTGCTTGATGATCTCATCAAGATCCGGAAAAGCCCCGCCGCATATAAAGAGGATATTGCGGGTATTCACCGTGGTCATGGGAACCATCGCCGTCTTGCTGGATGCACCTACCGGCACCTCCACTTCGGCACCCTCTAAGAGCTTGAGCATACCCTGCTGAACCGATTCTCCGTTGACATCCCTCGAGCCGTGATTATGCTTCTTGGCTATCTTGTCTATCTCATCGATAAATATGATACCCTGTTCCGCCCTGTCTACATCGTTGCCTGCTGCCGCCAGAAGCTTGGATACCACGCTCTCTATATCATCGCCTATATATCCGGCTTCCGTCAGTGATGTCGCATCGGTTATGGCTAAAGGCACATTGAGAAGCTTGGCAAGTGTCCTTACAAGATAGGTCTTGCCGCTTCCGGTCGGTCCTATCATAAGTACATTTGATTTCTCTATCTCTATGG
>JAILKC010000120.1 GCA_024694055.1 Lachnospiraceae bacterium
AACACGCCTAACAAAAAGCACATTATTCTTACCGCTATCTCGCCGGCATTACTTTTTCTGTTCCTTTTATCTTCACTCATATATACATCCTCCATACGCCCAATTTTATCGTATAAACCGCAAAAACAGCATATGGAATTCTTAAGATTTCCTTATTTTCCTGTCATTATACCACATCTTGATATTATGCGCACTATCAATACATATATTGTATATTATGCCACTTTGTCATTAGCCTTAAAAAGCATCGGTATCAAAGCCAAAAAGGCTGTCAGACCATATGGACTGCATGCATGGAATATCCATTCCACCATACCTGCCACGATAAACCCTGCCATGAGCACAGTTATCAGGATATCATAATCCTCTGTCCTATTGCTCTTAATACGAATTGTGCCATACAGTAGTGACAGACCAACGAATATAATAAAATATATACCGAATACTATTCCATGATCATATATGACCTGCAAAAAAACATTATGGGCATGCGCAGCTTCCGATCCATCTTCGAGAATCGCTCCCATACTGTCATGTCCCCACAGATTGCTCTGTTCAATATAGCTTCTGTATATCGAAATACGTCCATTGGTAACGTCTTCCTGCTCTTCTTCGTACTCATCATCTGCAGCCAAAAGTATCATGGACGCCGTATCCGAACTGATATCTGCCGTAGAAGCCAATTTAAGTGTATTCTGCAGACCATACTCCATATCTATGCTTGCAGTAGAATCTCCCACATTAAGCACTTTACTCTTAAATACTTCGATAAATCTGTGCACGGTCATATAGTTCTCATTATCAGGCTCTATTCCCTTACTGATGGTCACTATACAGGGTTCATATTCGTATATTACGGGGTCATTCACCACCGCAGGTATAGTCCTTGTAGCCGTAAATATCACAGGGAACATTATAGCGGTTGCAACAAGCATGGCAATTACATATACTACAAGGCTTCTTAATCTCTCACCTTTTTTCTCGCAGAAAAGCACTGCTGCCATAAGTCCGATCACCATCATGGCAACTGCCGATGCATAGCCGGTCCTTGACAGTGTCATTATCAGATAGCAGACCACAGCTCCGAATAACATCATATCGAGTATGATGGATCTTAAATCCTTCTTCTGTCTGTATCTGATATACAGCCTTACGGATACTGCTGCCAAACAAAGAGTCAGATGTGTGGCAGTCATGGTAACAGTAAAATATGACATGTTGTATCTGTGATAGATATATCCGTAATAAGGTCTGTGCAAGAGTGAAAAAACCATCATTGCAAGGAAATTGAGTATTATACCGCTGCAGAGGTATTCCGTCCATCTGTTTCTGTCTTCATAAAAGCAAAGCCTAAATGCCAGAACAGCCATCATGGATACAAGCTGTATCGGCCATGTACGTGTATTGGATAAAGCTACGATCCCTATGGCAAAGACAATCGTCAAAATAAGATATGGCTTATCAAACACTGCCGCCCTGACTCTTCCCTTGAATAATCCTATTATAGTCAGTATCACATTAATAGCCATGAATCCCGCCATCAATATCACACCGCATGTAAGCTTATATAAAAGCATATCTTCAGCAAGCACAGGATTCATATGTAAATACACAAAAAATCCCGCCGGTGCAAATATAGCCCAGATGACATTCGGAATATTCAAAAGCTGTTTTTTGCCGAATGTGGCAATTATGGCAATAAAGAACCATATAAGAACCCGCCTTGATGCATAAGCATGATCAATGTCATAAAGGCCGTTCATGTATTCAAAGCACTTCCATATCATTACTGCCAGTGAGCCCGATATGATCCATGTACGGACATGATCCTTTATATACACAGGCA
The DNA here is from genome assembly GCA_024694055.1 of Lachnospiraceae bacterium. GTDB lineage: Bacteria > Bacillota > Clostridia > Lachnospirales > Lachnospiraceae > Colinaster. The sequence continues at coordinate 1,847 of JAILKC010000120.1, forward strand.
GATCAATGACTCCGCAAGTCTCTCTCTTGCGATTGATAACATACAGTAACAGCAATGCAAACAATATGATTCCGGCATACATGATGGCTATATCATCCGGTGCATCTGAAAATGTCTTCTTCGGAAATACAAAGTAAAGAGAAATCGCCGACAATAGAATAATCAATGGATTGCCCGCACATGCCACGACCTTCTGCAAAGACATTCGTACATCCGCACCACGGCCACTAAGGCTCTTTAAAAAGCCTATTCTGTCAGGAATCTGCATCTTGCCATAATACACCAGTACCGCATAGACAGATATCAGCGCAATAATAAGTATGAGTAAATCGATAATAATCGTCTGCCACCACGCAAAGTGAGTCGAGAACTTAAGTTTAGAGCATACATTATGATCCGGATCTTCATTGCCCGAGAAATTGACTGTAAAGAGCGAGAGATTGGATGTACTGTAATGATCTTCCAATCCGACTCTGACACCGGTTTCTGTTCCGTAAAGTGAGAAAATATAAGGCATTCCTCGATCCAATCCAAGACTGGTACGAATACGGATATATCCGTCTGTCACATCGTTTTTCTTCGGTGTAAACACCTTGTGATACAGCCTGTTAAACTCCCCATCATATATGGCAAGATCAAGCTGCCCCAACTCTGTCACATCCGCATCTTCCGATTCATTGACAAGAAGGACATCAAGATGTTCGAGTCTGTTTCCATCAGCCACAAAGACCTGTGATATGACACTTTCCTCAGTGGCAGGTTCGGATGCCGTAATCTCTGTCGGAATACTCTCCGCAACATGGCTCTTATGAATAAAGCCAAACGGCCATACCCCGAAGATCACGAGTATGGCTGCAAGAACTATCGAATATGTGATTACCTGACTTTTATATATATATTTATCCAATCTTCTGTCCCGCTATTATTGCAAATCTGCCGAGCACCGGCCAAAGAATCTGCAGAAAAGAATTTACTATAAGTTATATATGTCCGTCTTATACTTATCCAGATTATGACGGAGCCATTCTATCGTCTCGGCTATACCCTGTGAGAATGTGTATTTCTGTTCCCAATTAGTAAGATTACGTATCTTGGTATTGTCTCCGAGCAGTCTGTTTACCTCACTTTTATCCGGGCGAAGTCTGTCCTCATCACATACTATCTTAGCCGCTGGATTGATCTGAGATATGATCTCATTGGCAAGATCACCTATTGATATCTCCTGACCCGTAGCTATATTGATCTCCTCTCCGACAGTCTTATCAGACTCCGCTATGGCAATAAAGCCTTCCGCCGTATCTTTTACATAATTGAAGTCCCTTGTGGGTGTTAAAGAGCCCAATTTGATCTCTGTCTTCCCTGCCAAAAGCTGTGTGATAATCGTAGGAATGACAGCTCTTGCAGACTGTCTAGGCCCATAAGTGTTAAACGGACGTACGATGGCTACAGGAAGTTCAAAGCTTCTGTAAAAGCTCTCTGCCAGTCTGTCTGCTCCTATCTTGGTCGCAGAATATGGCGATTGTCCCTGATACGGGTGTTTTTCATCTATTGGTACATACTTGGCCGTGCCGTATACCTCCGATGTGGATGTCACCATTATCTTGGATGTACCAAGATCTCTTGCTGCCTGAAGGACATTAAGAGTACCCTTGATATTTGTATCCACATAGGAATCCGGCGAATGATAGCTGAAAGGTATAGCGATCAAGGCAGCCAGATGGAACACCTCTTCCACTCCCTGCATAGCCGTCCTTACTCCGTTAGGATCCCTGATATCGCCCGTGAATACATCCACATGCTTCATGATATCCTCAGGAAGCGTATCAAGCCATCCCCATGTGTTAAATGAATTGTAATA
>JAILKC010000134.1 GCA_024694055.1 Lachnospiraceae bacterium
CAAGAGGGAACTTGAGCTGACCAATGTATGCGGATATGTCACCGACAGATTCCCTCCCGCTTATATCATGACTTGTCCCGGAGATTTCCTAAGGTCTCAGGCTCGTTATCTGACAAATGCACTGACGGATAACAGTGTAACATTTTGCATGAGTTACTTCGGAACAAAAAAGAACCCTCTGCATCACGTGTTCCACTGCAATATGCGTCTTGAGGAAGCCCGCATATGTAACGATGAAGAATGCAGATTCTTTAAGTCATTCATAAGTAAATAACGCAAAATACGAAAAGGAAAGAAAACTATAGTATATGATCAGGAAATATAAGCTGGGTGAACCCATAGATACCGAATCGACAGTGCAGGATATTGCTATCTCTTCAGATATTCCGAAGGGATTTGTTATGGACTCCGAATGTGTTTTCCGTATAGATATGTCGGAGGATACCAGAGTCTATGGTCTCGGTGAGACAGTTCGCGGAATCAACAAACGCGGCTGGCGTTATATAAGCAACTGTACTGATGATCCCATACATACGGAAAGTAAGAATTCTCTCTACGCCGCTCACAATTTTCTTCTGATATGGAATAAAAAAAATGTAGTCGGCTACTATGTGGATACTCCCGAAAAGGCGGAATTTGACATAGGATATTCCGATCCCGACAGGCTCTTTATACGCTTAAACAGTCCCAATGCTTACTTTTATGAGATCACACCTGATCTTACCCGTACTGAATCAAAAGCATGTGAAACCGACAACCCGTTAACGAAAGTGGTACAACAGTTCAGGCATCTCATCGGTCAAAGCTACATCCCTCCCCTTTTTGCGTTCGGTTACGGACAGAGTCGATGGGGATATAAGTCCAGAGAGGACATTTTATCCGTTATCCAAAGCTATGAAGACGCTGATATCCCTTTGGACAGTGTCTACCTTGATATTGACTACATGGATTCATTTAAGGATTTCACCATCAACGAGGATTCATACCCTGATTTTGAAGATTTCGTCAAGTCGGTAAGTGAAAAAAACATACATCTTATTCCCATCATTGATGCAGGCATTAAGATTGAGGACGGCTACGATGTCTATGAAGAAGGAATAAAAGAAGATCACTTCTGTAAAAAGGAAGACGGAACACCTTTTGTGGCGGCAGTATGGCCCGGAAGGGTTCATTTCCCAGACTTCTTCAGGCCTGAGACCAGAAAATGGTTTGGAGAAAAATACAGTTTTCTGTTAAACAAGGGTATAGACGGCTTTTGGAATGACATGAACGAACCTGCCATCTTTTATTCAGAAGACGGATTAGATGAAGCCTTTGATAAGATCCATTCTTTAGAAGGTCAAAATCTCGATATCAGTTCTTTTTTTGAATTTGTAGACACAGTCGAGTCTGTTAAGAACAGTCCTAAGGATTATGAGAGCTTTTATCACGAGTATAAAGGTCAAAAGATCCGACACGACAAACTGCACAATCTGTACGGATATATGATGACACGTGCTGCGGGGGAAGCTTTTGAAAAACTGTGTCCCGACAGGCGCATCCTTATGTTTTCTCGTGCTTCTTATATCGGTATGCACAGATACGGCGGTGTATGGACCGGAGACAATCAGTCGTGGTGGAGCCATTTACTGCTGAATATCCAGCAACTCCCGGGTCTGAATATGTGCGGATTCTTATATTCGGGTGCCGATACCGGAGGGTTCGGCGCAGATTGTACTGAGGATCTGCTGCTCAGATGGCTGGCCGTAGGCATATTTACGCCACTATTCCGTAATCATTCTGCTATGGGCACAAGACAGCAGGAAGTCTACAGATTCCCTCACAAAGACTGGATGCGAGGGATCATTCGCCTGCGCTATGCGCTGATACCTTACCTGTACTCGGAATTCATGAAGGCGGCATCCTGTGATGATATGTTTATCCGGCCTCTTTCCTTTGTATATATGGATGACGAAAGAGCCTGTGATACGGAAGACCAGCTCTTTGTTGGAAAAAGTATCATGATCGCCCCCGTATACACCCAAAATGCTGCGGGACGAACGGTATATTTGCCGGAACCCATGAAAATGCTCCGTTTTGACGGTGACAGACTCACAGAAGAAGCAGACCTGACGGCCGGGGATCATTATATTCCCATATCTCTTAAGGAAGTAGTGGTTTTTTTACGCAAAGGATACGTTCTTCCTTTAGGCAAGCCTGCCAGAACAACAGCAGAGCTGGATCTTAACGATCTTACTTATATACAATTTGACTGATGAAAATCAGGCATTATGTCATGATCACTCGGACAGGGGTACATTATCTTCCGGCAGCTTTTTCCTTCTTCTTTAAAAGCTGCTTATTCTCGTACATCTCTTTATCCGCACGATTAAATATCTCCGACACGGTACTGTCAGTCTTTGAATCATATTCAGCCATTCCGGAAGCAATTACCGGTCCTGATCCCAATCTGAGATTCTCAAGGATCCGATCACGCAGCCTATTCATCAGTTCATCTCTGTTTATATAGTCGCTGCCTCGCAGGAATACAACAAATTCATCTCCGCCTACTCTGAATACCGGACTATGATCAAAAATGACACACAGAAGATTGGCAGATCCTTTGATATACTCGTCGCCTGTCACATGTCCTTCCGTATCATTGGTCTTCTTCAGATTATTGGCATCGCAGACAACAAGCGCGAATTGCAGATAATCCATACCTTTATTAATATTATCCTGTACTGATTTTTCCA
>JAILKC010000139.1 GCA_024694055.1 Lachnospiraceae bacterium
CCGTCTCCTTTTTCACATACAGGGCATATAATATTCTTTCCCTTTGTAGGCAGGTCACCCTCTTCCCTCATGCCCCCGGAAACCTCACTCAGTTCTTCATCATTAAGTTCATATCTGTTCTCTGCCATATTAACTTCTCCATAAGGTTCATCAAACTGCCACTACCATTATATACGAAGAAATACATTTCGTGGCAACTAATATGGACCTTGCTTCAACAGGACTTGAACCAGGTTGGCGCAGGCGCCAACCCTACAAAAGTGCTTTCGCACTTTTGTCAATCAGGTTCGAGTCACTTTGTTATCCGCATAAAAAGGGGATAGAAATACTTCTATCCCCTTTTTATGCGGATAACAGGACTTGAACCTGCACGGTCTCCCACCAGAACCTAAATCTGGCGCGTCTGCCAATTCCGCCATATCCGCTTATGGTCAGGGCCTAAGCATGCCTAAGCCCTGACTCGTATTATAGTCAAAATGAATTGCCCATGTCAATTCTTTTCCTGACCGGAATATTACATTACTCTATGGTCGCATACATGAAGTACTTAAATCCGAGAGGGTTGGTGAAGAATCCCTTTACATTCGAATCAAGCATATATATGTCTGTGTAGAAGTACAGAGGGCAGATACATCCCGTGCTCATGAGAAGATCCTCTGCTCTGTGCATAAGCTCATAACGTGTCTTATCGTCTGTGCATGCTTTGATATCGGCTATTACCACATCATAAGTCTCAGCCCATGTTCCGTCTGTGACATTGGTGTCATATCCAAGATCTGTAAGATCGATGCTGTATGCCTTTACAGACTCGTTTGCTCCCTTACCGAACTGCACATCATTATTACCTGAAGCAGTTACCCACATATCAAGGAAACTGATGGGATCATTGTAGTCGGCAAGCCATCCGTTACGTGCAACAGAGTAGCCTCCGCTCTTACGTGTCTCAAGGAATGTATTCCACTCCTGATTCTCAAGATTCATTGTGATGCCTACCTGTGCAAGTGCACTCTGAAGGTACTCAGCGATCGCCTTATGAGTGTCTGAAGTATTGTACAGATATGTCATTGCAGGGAAGTCAGTGAACTTACCTGTTGCCTCATCATATGTGTAGTACTTCTTAAGTGTCTCTACGGCAGAATCGAAGTTGCCCTGAAGGCTGTCCTTATCTACAGCAAAATATCCGCCGTTACCGTTGGCATTCATATAGAACTGAGATCCGTCAGCATCCGTAAGACCCATTGCAACGAATGAAGAAGCGGGAACCTGACCTGCCTGTCCGATCTCCTCTACGATATAGTTACGATCAAAGAGAAGGCTGACTGCCTTTCTGATCTCCTGCTTAGCCTTCTCAGCCTCATCCCCCTTAAGTGGGCTTGACTTGGGAAGGATATCCTCATTGACATTCCAGCATACATAGTATGTACCGAGCTGACCTGTTACGACAAACTCATCCGGATACTTATCCTTTAAAGCTGCTATCTCGTTGGTATGAACCTCATCGATCAGCTGCCAGCTGCCGTTTTCGAAGTTAGTCAGCATGTTATTATGATCATCAGAGAGATAGAAGTTGATCTCATCCATTGTGATGGTATCAGCATCAACATAGTTCTCATTCTTGGTAAGTGTGATAACGACCCACACGGTAAAAGCACCCAATATAAGACGTTTTAGGATGTATTTTAAAGTCTTGGGATTCAATTCTTCTCTCCTTTGATGCGGTATGGCGATCGGACTGTCCGATCATCATGCCGAGCTTAAAGTTCATTTTTCAATTGTTCTTGCTTTCGCTGTATTGTCAAGTTCTGCGCGGTAGCACGTCACTCTGATAATGTGCTGCAGATCACGGAGTACCGTCCGGAACTTTGCTGATGATATCCTTGTTGATCTTAATATAGAATATTGTAGTGGCTGTAGCCGACATCACTTCCGCAATGGGGAATGACCACCATACATTATTGACATTGCCCGTAAGCGCAAGCAGATAAGCCGCAGGAAGCAGTACCACTATCTGTCGCAGTATGGATACGAACATACTGTACACGCCGTTGCCGAGACTTTGGAACACGGTTCCGACCACTATACAGTACGCTGCTATCGGGAAATGTATCGCTATTATCCTGAGTGCCGGCTTACCCATGGACAGCATATGTTCCGAAGCATTGAACAGCGTAAACAACTGTCCCGGCAATATCTCGAAGATGAGCAGTCCAAACAGCATGATAGCCAAGGCCATATATATGGCAAATCGTATCGTTTTTTTCATACGGATCCGGTTCTCTGCGCCAAAATTGTATGCCACGATGGGAACCATTCCGTTGTTTAGGCCGAATATGGGCATGAACACAAAGCTCTGGAGTTTAAAGTAGACACCGAATACCGCAACCGCAGTTGAAGAGAATGTATTGAGTATGCGGTTCATTCCGTATACCATGATCGATCCGATAGACTGCATTATTATGGAAGGAAGACCCACCTTGTATATGCGGCCTATAACTTTTATATCAGGCTTAAAGCCCTTAAAACTTAATGTGATCTCCTTATTGACCTTTAAGTTGAATATGACAGCCATGGTGGCAGCCACTATCTGCCCGGCAACCGTAGCTATGGCCGCACCCGCTATACCAAGTCTCGGGACACCGAAGAGTCCGAATATGAGTATCGGATCCATAATGATGTTGATAATGGCACCCGTACCCTGAGTGATCATATTATAGAAAGTCTTACCCGTAGACTGTAAGAGCCTCTCAAATATCAGCTGTGTATATACGCCGAAACTTAAGCAGCAGCATAACGTAAGATATGTCACGCCGTACCTTATGATATTCTCATTGTCAGTCTGGCTTCTGTAGAAAGGCTCTACCAAATTAAGACCTATGATGAGGAATATGATATAGTTGACAGCCGACATGAAAATGCCGTTGGTGGCCGCCTTATTCACCGAATCAAAGTCCTTTTCTCCAAGCGACTTTGAAAGCATTGCATTGACGCCGACACCGAGTCCCACTCCGATCGCAAACATCAATGTCTGCAAAGGAAAGGCCATTGAGACTGCGGTAAGCGCATCCTCTTCAATCCTCGCCACGAATATCGAATCCACGATATTGTACAGTGCCTGCACAAGCATCGAGCACATCATCGGTACTGACATCGATATAAGCAGTCTTCCTACGGGCATGGTGCCCATTTTGTTTTCTTTTATTACAGTCTTTTCCACTTTCTCACCCATATATATGCTTTAATACATCAAAAGTCGCCACAATGTGCGGCGACTTCGAATAACAGTGAGCCACGTGGGAATCGAACCCGCGACAACTTGATTAAAAGTCAAGTGCTCTACCGACTGAGCTAGTGGCCCATATGTAATTGGGGGGCATCGGATAACGTCCCAAGCTGGGCCGACTGGATTCGAACCAGCGAATGTAGGGATCAAAACCCTATGCCTTACCGCTTGGCGACGGCCCAATATTAAAAAAGTTTTGCGTCTAAATGAAAACCGCCGCAAAACCTCATCGGGTGGGTAGAGGGATTCGAACCCTCGGCCTCCAGAGCCACAATCTGGCGCGCTAACCAACTGCGCCATACCCACCATGTCACCTGACCATAAACCAGTACTCAGGTCCGGTTGTCACGACTCTGATCAGATAAAACGTGCCTGAAGGGATTCGAACCCCCGACCCACGGCTTAGAAGGCCGTTGCTCTATCCAGCTGAGCTACAGACACGGACGTTAGTCATCAGGATTATTTCCTGCGAACTAGACAACTTTATCATTAAAGTAGCAATGATGTCAATACCAATCTTAAGATTTTTATTGGCGGTTATATATTCACTTAAGAATTGGCGCCGGCGCTTACTGCATTGTCCAGATCATATTTGATGGTAAGCACATTAAGGCCAAGCATATTGCTGTATTCCACCGATGAAGAATTCTCTCTGAACTTCTTAAAGTGAGTCATCATATCCACTCTCTTAACAGATTCCTCTCTGTTCTCTGCACTGTATGAGAGATTATCACCTTTAAGACGGATCGTAAGTACATTATCCTTATGGAAAAGTGAGATGTCTATGCTGTTTTTATCCTTGGCTTCGTCAAAGCTTTCACGGATTATATTGCCTGCAAGTGACGCAAGCGCCCCGGTTAATCCCGTCACTTTTTCTTCATCCACTCCGTATCTCTTGCAGAAATCTGCCACTTTTTCAAATGTAGAGGCAATGTTATCCTTGTCATGAAGGATAAGCACAAGACGATCTTCCTCGGATACTCCGTAGCCCGAAGGAAGTATAAGCCAGTCTTCCGCATTTTTAACAAATCTCTTATTATGTGCAATCGTAACGATCACGATGATTACGCAGGCAATGAGTGAATTACCGATCATCGCAAGCCATACGGCATCGATTCCCATAGAAGGCATCAACGGTACCGCGATCACGGTCACAAGCAAAAATCCCTGCAGGAATGAGAAGAAATTGGATAAAGCATTCTTGCCTGTTGCCTGATAGTAATAAGAAAATATAAGGGTTACAGCCAAAGGTATGAGATATATCGCACATGCTCTTAATCCTGTAACAACCATGCCATAAATTTCAGATGAAGTGTCATGATAATAGAATCTGGCGATCGGAACAGCTATGACAAAACTAAGCACTGCTTCAATGCCCACAACGATAAAGCTTCTTTTGATGATTATCTTAAGAAGTGTAAGCAGCGATGCACGATCCTCCTCACCATAGCTGACACTGCCAATCATACGCATGGTTCCGGCGATACCCGTAGGAACCGAAGAATACAGTGTATGTATAAGGGTCTGGGTAGCCAAAGCTGCCACAGCCGCCATTCCGGCATATCTTGCCAGAGATCTGTTGATTATCACACTTCGTACTGCCGTACAGAGTATTAAAGTCGCACCGGGAAAACCGATATTGAATAACAGTCCCAGATCCTTCCAGTTGGCAGATTTAAGCGAGAACTTAAGCATCGCCTTTTTCGTAAAGAAATAGCTGCCGACTATAAAACAGAATACCCAGTTGCTAAGCGACGTAGCGATTCCGAGACCCAAAAGCCCCATCTTAAACACGGCTGCAAACAGCAGATCAAGTACGATATTGGACCCGAGCATCGATACCAATGCCACATAGTTACGCTTATCCTGACGCTCGATCTGAAGGAAAGAGGCGTATTGCTGCGCCATAAGCAACGGGATCACTCCCACTCCTCTTCCGATTATATACATCGCTACACCATCTGCGCTCTCAGCCGCACCAAGTGCCAAAGCCATCTGATACGGCATGACAAAACTCAGTGCTGTGATCAGACCCGTAAATATAACGACCAGAGTCATATTGATACTGAACACGCTCTTGGTGCCTTCCATCCTGCCTTCACCTATATATCGTCCGCACAGTACCTGGGAACCGCCAAGAAGGATCAGATTGAATGCCGCGCATATAAGCTGAAGCGGCGTATATATACCTATGGCAGTCATGGCTTCTTCGCCTATGAAGTTACTTCCGACTGCACCATCGATAATACTGTTAAAGCAACTTGTAGCCAAAGTCAGGATCTGTATGGGCATGATCGTGGCAACAAGTCTTGCTATCGTCTGCGAACTGTGTTTTGGATTATTATTATTCATTAATATGTCTCTCCTTTAATCGCGCCAATCGCTTTATCTTAGATATCATAATCGAAAAAACTCTTGACATTTACCCCCGTCGGCTGAATGATGATTGTAAAGCAACTGCAACTATTATATACGAAAAATACATGAATGTGTCAAAACAGGAATAAAAACATGAGCGAATTAAAAAAGAATGATATCGGAAAGATCATAAGCATCCCTGCCGAGACAGTGATACTGTCGGAGGGAACGATAAATCCGGATATGTATAAGATAATAAAAGGACATGTGGAGGTCTATATCGGATATGGCACCGACAGTGAGACATTGATCGGCGTCCTCGGCCCGCAGTCATGCTTCGGAGAATTCGGTCTGCTTCTTAAAAAGCCTGCCATCTATACCGTGATCGCATTTTCGGATGTGCTCCTTATGAGGATCACCGAAGGCGAGATCGGAGATTTCGTACAGCAGAATCACAAGAACATAATAGATATCATGCGCAACATGGCCGCTACCATGATGACCATGAAACTCCAGATTGAGCTGCTCATGAACGATCTTAAAAGCGGAAAAAGCCCGGATGATTCAGTCCTTCGCGACATCCGCAAGACCATGGGCAACTATGCGATCAACCGCTATGTCGACATGCTCGGCACCGACGCCAACTCCTCATACAATGAACTGGCCTGACCCCGATGGACCCCGGGGACGGGGTTGGTGGTCCATTACAAAAAAAACCTCAGGAAATCCTGAGGGGTTTTGTAAGCGGGTGATGGGGCGAGCGCGGTCCGGTGGACCGCATGCTGCGAGCCGACCGAGCCGGAAGGCGAGACCGAACCCACGGGTTCGAGGTCTCGCCTTCCCTGACAAAAAGGGCCTCAGGTATGCACCTGAGGCTCTTTTTGTTAGAGCGGGTGATGGGAATCGAACCCACGTATCTAGCTTGGAAGGCTAGTGTTCTACCATTGAACTACACCCGCATATTCTGCGTCATCTCCAACGCAACAACGACATTCTATCAATTATGTATTCTTCTGTCAACAGTTTTTTCTACATAAAATACTGTTGCAGTATCCAATCGGGGTGACAGGATTCGAACCTGCGACCTCCTGGTCCCAAACCAGGCGCTCTAGCCAAGCTGAGCCACACCCCGTTTTTTAAGGCAAGTGTTAGTATATGCCAGGCGCCGGATTTTGTCAACCTTACGACTGCGGTGCAGTATAACCTTACAAATCCGGCGCATTATATATCAAAGACTTGCGATTATTGCCTGGAATATCCTTGCACTGGTCTCATCATCGTAATGCAGACCATCAACCAGTCTGTAACTGCTTCCCATCAGGTAACTGAAAGTGTCGATCCACTTCACGCCCACAAGTTGTCCTACTATGCTGTTATTGAAGACCTCAACCTGCTCTTCCGTCACGTACGGATTCTCCCATACGGGGTTGACGGATACATAGTATGTCTTGGCTCCTCTTGCAGCCCACTCAGCTGCCTTGGCATCTATAAGGGCTGCGTAATTATTCACATTACCCGTATCGTTAACACCCAAAGCTATCACGACCTTGGTTCCCTTACCCACTATCTCGTCTGCACGCGGAATAGCGGTATTCACAAGCCAGTTATAGCCCATTGACTCCTGGCAGATCCAGGATACTCCGCCGCCACCGACCGCATCACGCATCATGACACATCTTGAATCACCGATAATAAGCACTCCTGCCGGTGCTGCCACGATCTTGGGAACTGCTGCCGGTGCTGCAGTCTGTTGTGTGGCTGCATTTGTATCTGCTGCAGGAACTGCCGCAGCGGCTGCAGCATCCGGCACTGCAGCAACAGGTTCCGTATCAGTCAGATACAGATTCGATGCAAATACCACCTGATCCTTGTATTTGACTTCGTACCATCCGTCCTTATCCTGTCCTATTGCTTCTATCGCTTCACCTTCTTTAAGCATTCCGACAGACTCAAAGTCAGTACTCGGGCCTTTACGTATATTGATCTTCTTGGTTGCATACATAGTCTTGGTGACATCAAATGCTTTTATATCAGACTCATTATATGCAAGCTCTTTTTTCTCATCCGTAACTGCAGGTGTCGTCGCAGTCGATGTATCCTTCTTATCATCACCCGCAGCGTTCCCATCTATAGCTTCAGACTTATCCGCCGTGACATCTTCTTTACCATCTTTATCCTCTTTACTTGCTTCGTTCTTATCCACTCCTGTCACATCGGTGCCGGAGCCCTCATCAGTCTCAGAAGATGACACCTGTGTCATATCTTCCGTCACAGTCTCCTCTTGCTGTTCGCTGTCCGTCCCGGCCGGTGTCGCCTCTTTTTCTGCTCCGCATGCAATCAACGTAAGCATCATCACCGCCGCCAAAGACACACATCCAACAACACGAACTTTACCAATCAGTGTCTTTAATCCTCTTTTCATAAACTTTTCCACCCTCATAAACTATTCAAGTCAAAAAACATCAAGCATTATAATCTTGCCGTAACAAGTCCCGACAATCTGTTATATATAAGTCCAAGCAAAGTTGCAAATGCCACCGTGATCAGTGCCGTTATGGCCGTTGCAACAGCATAGCCGAATTTATCAAACTTAAATACCAACGCCCAAAACATGGCGGTATGCAGCAGATATACAAAAAGGCTGCTCTCTCCGATACTTGTAAGCACCGGTCCTTTCCATGTCGGAATAATGTAAGCTATCACCAGTACTGCAAGGGTAAAGAAAATATTAAAGGCAAGTTCCCATGCAAAATATGAGGGCTTAACATCCGGCGTCGCATGGATCATTCCGTTATATGTATAGCATATACCCGCTACTGATATTGCCGCAAGTGCGACCTTATACCAGGCAGCTGACATCTGCTTCTTCCATCTGCCTTCTGCAGCGGCGGCCAATATTCCTATCACGAAAGCCATATTGGACAGTTCCCAAAAATCCGCATATCCTTTGGTATACAGATAATACGTCTGAAAAATGACAAATGCACTGATAAGCGGCACCCGAAGTACACCACCGAATCTGTATATGATCATGAAGGCTATATACATCGTAAAGAGCACACTCATAAACCAGAATCCGCCCCCCAGGAAGTAGTCTTTCATGACCTCCTTCATGGTCCCTTCGGCCAATGCTTCCTTCCATGTGCCCGAATACAGATATATAAGCGTACGACATATCAGATAAGGAACATATGCTCCAAGCAGTCTTTTTATGACAAAAGCCGGCGTGATACCGTTTTTATTATTCTTACCATATTTTCCGCCTGTAACGCTCTTATGCAGGCCGTAGCCTGACATGAGGAGGAATACATCCACACCCACAGGTCCCCATTTGGCTATGGTCTCATACACAAAGCCGTAAGTAACCGGCATGTATACCCATTCCGCATAATGACTGGCTATGACTATTAAGATGGCTATACCTCTTAACAACTTCCCTGTTTCTTTTGATATCATCTCTTCTCCCTTCTACCATTTAAAAGCTTGTCTTATGGTCTCATACAATACCACACTGTCATTTTTAAGATTGATTCCGCCCTCAGGTCCAACAAATACCAGGAACGAGTAGAATAATCCCCATAAAAGCAGGATCGTATATATCTTAAGTCTGTCGGCTTTCTTCTCTTCATCGCCAAGCAGTATTATCCACATGATAAGGGATGCTATCACGAATCCCGGGATCATGTCACAGGTATATCTGTATAAAACACCTGCTCCGTTCACATCAAAACATGCTATCACCAATGCACCCGCACAGAATGTCCATACCATGCAGACCGCATTTTTAGTAAATCCCTTTACTTCTTTAAACAGCGGAGCGAAAACTGACAGAAGTGTCAGATTGGCAACAAACGCTCCACCATACGCATATTCGCACAGATTCTTGCCCATGTAATCAGAGCTAAGCAGTGCCGATTCCATAAAAGGAAAATCAGTCTTCATGACAGGCGGCTGCAGCAGGAAACAGAACAGTCCCCGAAGCAATCTGTCAAGATTGAATCCTCTGTGATTCATGTCATTGGTGGTAAGGCTGTATGTCGCTCCGAAATCAAGGATATTGCCAAATCTCTGATAATTGTATCCGCAGACAACAACAGCAACAAGCACAAACGGCACAATAAAACAGACCGTCTGAACCACTTTCCCTTTGGCAAACAGACTTCGTTCCTTAAGCGACAGTCTGCCCGAAGCATCCTCTCTTATCATGAATATGAATATCGCAGCCACACTGAATATAAGAAGTTGCGGACGACAACCCGCCACCAGAGCCATACAAAGTGAGCCTGCTGCCGTCAGTATACAGTTAACGACATATGATCCGCTTACCTCATCAGAAGCAAGCCACAGGCCAACACCTAAGAAGGTAAAAGCCATCCCGGCCATGATCGGAATATTATATATATCCGGTTTGGATATCAGATAGACAATATTTGAAAAGAAACATGTACTAAGACACATCAAAAGATACACGGCAAACGGTATGCGACTTGATCGTCTGTCCGCATCCCCGGCATATCTGAATATAAGTTCACGGATAAGCAGCATGATACCTGCAGCAAGCAGGATATACAGATACATATCAGCCTTGAAATTGGTCATCTGCTCGCCGGTGATCATATAATGCGGATAGTATAAGAGCAGTTCCGGAATGATACCGAAATACACATAATACCTTCCGTTATAATATGCATAATCCATATTATACGGGATCTCTTCCACCATCAGCGCGATCGTATCGTATGGATTATCACTATTAATTATTCTCTCATCCACGGCAAGATCATCAAGGCCGATACTGCCGTTACTTATGGAGACTGCAAGTTGCTGATATTGTTTATGATGGGGCCACGGACATGATAAAATAAGTTCATCGCTTACCGAAAGCCATCTTCCGGCAGCTGCGAAAATGACAAAACAAAGTACGATGCAGACAAGCTGACGAATATCGCCCCTTTTGCAATTTATCTTATATCCGTACTTAAACGCACATAAAAGTATTGCGGCAACCAACCATATGACCGCCATTCTGATGGGATTAATGCCAAAAGGTCTGCGGGCATTGATCGTGATACGTCCCACATAAGCGGACGCACCCTCACTCACTTCTATATGCACACATATGTCATGAACCTTGCCATAAGGGTATATATTGATGTAACCGCTGTTACGGACTCCGGGAACAACACGCTCTGTGGCCATGGCATATTCGTACTTATCGCCATCATCCGTAAGGCTTACATGCATGTCAAGATATCCGGCATTGACTACAGCCACATCCTCTATAAGCACGCTGTTGACATACGTATCTGCCGATTCGAAATTGACGGAACATCTGCCGTCCTCATCCGTCATTACATCGGTAGCGATCTCTATGGGATCATTACCCAAAGTCTTAATTGAACTTATATTAAATACAAGCAGTTCAAACAGACAGGCTATGATAAACGGGATTACTGCAATGGCAGCGATCCTCCCATCAAACTTTGCTTTCATATATACCCCTCAGTTAAAAGCATGTATCACTTGGCTGATTTGGAAAACATCGTCTGTCTGGCTCCGCGCATGGGTCTGCCATTTAAGACATCATTGACCGCATCCATTCGAAGGCCCGCATCTATGAAATCACAGTGCTTGCAGAACGGCCAATTCTGTCTGCCCTCTCCGATGGCTTTTCTTACCTGGATGTATCTCTGATTATTCCACGCTTCCTTTAATGTCTCTTTATTAAGATCCGCAAGCATGGTGCTCTCATAATTGTCGCAGCAGCACAGACCCATTCTTCCATCCGGGAAGATGAACATATCTGTAAAAGGCATAAGACAAGTCTCTGTCACAACCTTCTCGGTAGCTGCCTTATTGGGTGCACTGCCGGCTCTGTTGGTCAGCACGGCTTTGATATATCTCATCTGTATGAGTATCTCCACATCCTTAAACTCATCCTCGTGAGCGACCACATAATCATATATCTCTTTGACATTATCATGCAGTTTCATGTCATCGCAGTAATTGTTGATGATAAGCTGGTCAACATATGGAACGATAGACTTTACCTTATCAATATCAAGCAGCAGTCCATTGGTTGACATAAATATGAAACTCTCAGGAAGTTTTTCTCTGCAATACTTATGAAATTCCACGATCCTTGTATCGATCCAAGGCTCGTTATTTCCATAGAGTGTAAGATGTCCCTTAAAGCCCCAGTCTGATAACTGATCGATGATGCTGTAAAACAATTCGTCAGTCATCTTCTTAAGAGGTCTTTTCTCATTGTCCCTGCTGGCCGCACAGAATTCACAGGTGGAATTGCATCTGTTAATAGTCTCAAGATTGACTATAAGTGGATGAACATCACCGTTTTTTTCATTAAAGAAATCGATATAGGCTTTCTGACTCTTTGCACGTGCCTTAAACTGAAGTTTAAGATATGTATTGGCAGCAAGCATCGGAAATCTCTTCTGCATCTCCCATCCGAATCTTCCCATAAAGTTGTGAATACGTATAGACATTGATCATTCTCCCGTTCTGTTAATATACTGTGTAATAACTTACCGCCTTACGGCAGATAAAAAATCTCAAAGTGCGCTTCCCCGTCATCGTCAAGCGTCATAAGACAATAACTTGGCTTACGCCCTTCCTGACGCGGATAAGTAAGAGAGCCCGGATTGACGGCCGTTATGCCCCCGGATGTATCTATCACCGGTCTGTGTGTATGACCGTACATCACTATGTCACAGCCTCTTGATCTCGCTTCTCCCTTAAGCACGTCATTGCCCATGCTTATATAATAGTGATGTCCGTGAGTCAGCATGATCTTATGCTTACCCACCGTAATGATCTTCTCCGCCGGCGATTCACTGAAGTAATCGTTATTACCGGACACAAGATGTACCGGACAGGGCGGCGCCATAAGGATCGTCTGATCCGTTCCGTCGGTATCACCCAAATGGATGACCATATCCAAAGGCGCCAGTTTCTCTATCAGTTTTAGATACAGTGCATTGCTTCCGTGAGTATCACTCACGATGAGCACCTTCTTAATACTTTCCTGCAATGTTCATCCTTTCGCCGAAAGCCCTGCTTATGATAAGGCAGTCTTAAGTTGCCTAAACATCATCCGATATCAAAATATCCTGCAAGTTTATCTCGCATGAGCCTTAACGCCTTGCCCCTGTGACTGATACGATTTTTCTCATCGGGATCAAGTTCTGCACTGTAACATCCCCTGTCGGGGAGATAGAATATTGGATCATAGCCAAAGCCGTGTTCTCCCTTTTCTTCATATCCTATAGCACCCTCGTATGCAGCTTCGGACTCAAGGTGCGTTCCGTCAGGCATAACACATGCAATGGCGCATACGAATCTTGCGCTTCTCTCATCCTCTTTTACACCTTCCATTCTCTCAATGATCTTGGCATTCTTTATTGAATATGGTGTATCCTCGCCCATATATCTGGCCGAATATATGCCGGGTTCTCCGCCCAGGGCATCGACCACAAGTCCCGAGTCATCCGCAAGGACAATATCTCCTTCATATCCAAGCTCACGGCATTTTTGCGCTACAGCTTCTGCCTTGATAAAAGAGTTCTCCATAAAGGAGCTTCCGTTTTCGTCCACATCAACCGAGATCCCTGCCTCTTTCATGGATACTATCGTAACGGGGAAATCCGCCATGATCTCCCTTATCTCATTCATCTTGCCCTGATTACCCGTGGCAAATACTATTCTAGTCGGTCTTTCCACTCTTAACCTCCTCGATACCATTAAGTATCCCTGCCGCCATATTGCGAAGATAGGCATCGCTTTTTAAAGCTTCCGCCTCTTTTACATTGGTAATGTATCCGCATGAGATGGCAACCGCCGGTATCTTTCTGCCATGTATAAATGTATATGCTTCGTCGTCGGACGGATATATACCCGCGGCAACTCCTTCGATCTGAGTAACCGTCGCTTTTTCCATTATATCAGACAGTTTCGAATTGGTAAGATGATAATCATAGTACCCGTCATCATAATACACCGTCGTGCCCATGACATTCTCATCATCCGCCGCAGACACATGAATATCTATGACCATATTGGGGTTTACCGTCGTCACGATATTGTCTCTCTGATCCCTGTTGGGATTTGTATCGGTATCTCTGGTAAGAAAAATCCCAAGTTCCGGATCCGTATTAAGCTCGACCATGTATTTTGCCACCTTAAGCGCCGTCATGCTCTCGGTCAGATCCCCTGCCGTATTGCCTTTATCATCACCGCCGCCTGCGGGATTTACCACAACTCTGTAAGTGAACTCTCCTTCTGAAAGCCTGACGCCGGTTTTCTCCATCAACTCATTATATGCCATGGTATCCGCACCGATAGCCATCTCCTTAAGCTCGTTCGGCGAGACATATATATAATTGTAATAATAATATCCTATTCCCGTGATCAGTGATGCCAGGATCACCAACGAAAACATAACCCATCTCTTCATGCTCTGTCCCTGTCAGCTCTCTTTGGTGGCTTCGGTCCCATGAATGAATAGAATCTTGTCTGTATCATTCCGTTATAAAGCTTCCTGTTCTTATCCGCCTTACGTCCCATGGCAGCCTCGGCTCCTGCATAAGACGTGATCATATACACAGACCATGTGTCAAGCAACTTTATCCGCTCACCAAACGTCGTATAAAGCGAACTTATCTCCTCATCTTTCATCAGCCTCTCACCATAAGGAGGATTCGTGATGATAAAGCCGTATTTTCCATGATGGCTCAGGTCTTTAACGTCCCTCTTTTGAAAATGAATGAGTTCTGACACACCTGCCAGTGCAGCATTGTCCCTGGCCGAAGCGATCACCGATTCATCTATGTCATAGCCCTGTATATCCACATCCGAAGGCATACTCACAGACTCACGTGCCTCTTCATAGGCGTCCTTCCATATATCCTTAGGCACAATATGCTCCCAGTCGCATGCCCTGAACTTCCTTTTAAGCCCCGGAGCGATGCCTGCTGCCATCAGCGCCGCCTCTATGGGAAAAGTACCGCTTCCACAGAATGGATCCACCAGAATCCTGTCACTTTTCCAGGGTGTCAGCATAATAAGAGCCGCCGCCAGATTCTCAGCGATCGGGGCCTTTGCCGTAAGCTTCCTGTACCCTCTCTTATGAAGCGACTCTCCCGTCGTATCCAAAGCAACCGTCACTTCATCCTTGTGTATGAACACACGGACCGGATAATCCTTGCCATCTTCTTCAAACCAGTTTGTATGATATATGTCCTTGAGGCGGTCAACCATCGCCTTCTTCATGACAGACTGGATATCGGAGGGGCTGAATAACTTGCTGTCCACACTTGCAGCCTTGGTCACCCAAAACCTGCCGTCACGCGGGATATACTCCTCCCATGCAAGCGCCTTGGTCCCCTGATAAAGATCTTCAAAACTGTACGCAAAAAAACTGCCGATCTTGATAAGTACTCTCTCGGCGGTTCTCGACCATATATTGATCCTTGCTATGGCTTCCGCATCTCCGATGAACGTGACCCTTCCGTCACGTACCTCGGATATATCATAACCAAGATCATCTATCTCTCTTTTAAGCACCGCTTCCAGTCCGAAATGACATGGTGCTATAAGTTCCATAGTATTCATGATCAGAAATTGTCCCTAACAAATCTGTATATAAGGAATGCAAGTATGCCCACTCCTATGACCGGCATAAGTTGCCATGTAACATATCCCACGCCTATAAACAGCATAAGTCCGACACCTGCTGCCGTCCATTTGGCCACTTTATAAGGTATGGCGATATCCCTGCCGCTTTTTAGTCTTATATGAAGTTTCCCGTCGCTTCCTACTCCTGAATATCCCGCATCGTTTTCTTCGGAATATGAACCCGACTGTTCACGGTAGATGCGTTCCTCTTCCGAATAATCTTCCGTCACATCCCTGCTCGCGACTATGGATTTGGCGATCAGTCTGGGATCTCCAAGTTCTGCCAAAACGTCCGCCTCACTCGCTCCCTTACGTATGGCATTCTCAATATAGTTCTGATAATACTCTACAGTATCATTGACAAATACCGGATCCCCCACCTCGGAGATATGCCTTCTGAGCATATCCGTAAATTCGACTTTATTCATCAGTCCCTTCCTCCGATTCTGATCCTTCTTCATTATCCTGCTTCGCAGTCCTGCCCTTTTCAAGAAGTGGAACTGCAAATATATATAAAAGTATGCACAGTGGAGTCATGATCACCGCAATGAACTGCGATGTAGAAAGAACTCCCACTGATCCTCTTGCCACGTCGCCTCTTAAGAATTCTATAAAGAATCTGCCTATGCTGTACAGGATAAGCCACAGTAATGTGACCTGTCCTCTCTTACGGTACCTGCGTGAGAATGCCAAAAGTATCGCTGCAATGATAAAATCTCCTGCCGACATGATAAGCTGCGTAGGCATAAGACTGACATTATTGGGCGCAAATGCCGAATGGGAAAAAGTGATGCCTATGGGCAGATCGGTAGGCTTGCCGTAACAGCAGCCCGCAAGGAAACATCCTATGCGTCCCATACCCTGGGCCAATGCCACCGAAGGAACCATAAGATCGAGATAATCTATACCGTTCTGCTTCTTGATACTGCAGTATATTACAGCTGTCGCTATTCCGCCTATCAGTCCTCCATATACAACAAAGCCTGAAGT
Organism: Lachnospiraceae bacterium; assembly: GCA_024694055.1. Taxonomy (GTDB): domain Bacteria; phylum Bacillota; class Clostridia; order Lachnospirales; family Lachnospiraceae; genus Colinaster. Next base: position 16,322 of record JAILKC010000139.1, read on the forward strand.
GGATATAAAAGCAAGCGGATCTGCAATAAAATCCTTCCACTGTGTGATGATGAACAGGACCTTGGCAGCCAGGAAACCGAATACAACCGCAGATACGGTAAGTCCGTATACAAGTTCACCGTTAAGTCCGCGTCCCTTGGCTCTCTTATCTCCTACTATCATGGCAAGGAACACGCCTATACCTATCATAAGTCCGTAACCATATATCGTCACGGGTCCAATAGTGATCAATTCATTATGCATAATCTATCTTCCTTCTTAAGAATTATATCACATCATTATACTATCTTTTACCGCATCCAGTCCATTAAAACCTTATAAAATCTTGCCTCTTAGCACTAGGCTATCGCCTCCCGTGCAAGCACCAGGCGATCACCTTGACTCATAGCGCACCGCAAAAAAATCGGGGACGGTCATCCGTCCCCGACTTATATCTTCATATCAGATCTTACTTAACAAATGCCTTAACGTCCTTATATACGCCTTCTGCATCAAGGCCGAACTTCTTGACAAGCTCACCTGCCGAACCTGACTCACCGAATACATCCTGAACGCCGATCTTCTTGACCGGAGTAGGAAGATTCTCTGAAAGCACGTCACATACTGCGCTTCCGAGGCCACCTATAACAGAATGTTCCTCAACAGTCACTACCTTGCCTGTCTTCTTGGCAGATGCAAGGATGATGTCCTTATCTATGGGCTTAATGGTATGGATGTTGATAACTTCTGCCGATATTCCGTCAGCTTCAAGCAGCTTGGCTGCACCAAGTGCACTGTCTACGCAGATACCTGTGGCAACGATGGTAACATCCTTGCCCTCGGTCAGCTTAACGCCCTTGCCGATCTCAAACTTGTAATCGGGTCTGTCATTGATCACCGGAACTGCAGCACGACCGAATCTTAAGTATACAGGTCCTTTGTGCTCAAGTGCCGCTCTGACTGCTGCTTTGGCTTCAACATCATCACTGGGAACGATGACGGTCATGCCGGGTATGGTACGCATGAGCGCAATGTCCTCATTGCACTGATGGGTAGCGCCATCCTCACCTACGGTAATACCTGCATGAGTCGCTCCTATTTTTACATTAAGATGCGGATATCCGATGGAATTACGCACCTGTTCAAAGTTTCTTCCTGCTGCGAACATTGCAAATGAAGAGATGAACGGGATCTTGCCACATGTAGCAAGACCTGCCGCAATACCTGTCATATTGGACTCTGCAATACCGCAATCGATATGTCTGTCCGGATAAGCCTTCTTGAATGTACCTGTCTTGGTAGCTCCCGCAAGGTCCGCATCAAGCACGACCAACTCAGGGAAGTCTTCAGCACATTCTACAAGGGCGTTACCGTAACTCTCTCTGGTAGCTATCTTCTTAATATCACTCATATTCTTCTCACCATTCTCCTAATACTATGCCAACTGTTTGTCTATCTCTTCCAGATCCTTCATTGCTACGGCATACTCCTCGTCATTGGGTGCCTTGCCATGCCAGCCTGCGTTGTTCTCCATGTAAGATACACCCTTGCCCTTGGTGGTCTTCATGATGATAGCCGTAGGCATGCCCTTTGTCTCTCTGGCTTCCTTGAAAGCTGCTCTTATGGCATCAAAGTCATGACCGTCTATATTGATCACATGGAAATTGAATGCCTCAAACTTCTTGTCTATCGGATAGGGATCGCAGACATCTTCGATCTTACCGTCAATCTGAAGACCGTTATTGTCCACGATGACAGTAAGGTTATCAAGCTTTCTGGCTCCGGCAAACATTGAAGCCTCCCATACCTGACCTTCCTGGATCTCTCCATCTCCTAAAAGTGTATATACTCTGTAGTCCTTCTTATCAAGCTTGGCAGCAAGCGCCATACCTACTGCTGCAGATATACCCTGTCCGAGTGAACCTGAACTCATATCCACACCGGGTGTCTCCTGCATGCAGGGATGACCCTGAAGGTAAGAACCGAGGTGTCTTAATGTAGGAAGATCTGCAACGGGGAAATAACCTCTGTTGGCAAGGGCCGAGTAAAGGCCGGGTGCCGTATGTCCCTTAGACAGTACGAAACGATCCCTGTCAGCCTTCTTGGGATCCTTGGGGTCTATATTCATCTCCTCAAAATACAAAAATGTAAACAAGTCCGCAGCAGATAAAGATCCGCCCGGATGTCCGGCCTTTGCGCCGTGAACTGCTGTTACTATGCCCTTGCGAACCGCATTGGCATTTCTCTTAAGCTCTAAGTTATCCATAGTCCCTCCTAAAATTTTATCATAAATGCAGCGAGCACTACGTGCACGTGCACGTGCTTATAATATCACAAACTATTTATTCTGTCCATAATAAGCGTTGGCTCCGTGCTTACGATAGTAATGCTTATCCTGAAGCTCTTTCGGAGCCGGCTTTACATCCTTATTGATAAGTTCGGTACGGAAAGCCATCTTGGCCACTTCTTCGGTAACAACGGCAGAATGAACCGCATCTATGGCATCCTTACCCCATGTGAATACTCCATGATTCTTGCAAAGCACAGCCGGTACGGCCATGGGATCTCTTCCCATGCGATTAAACTCATTCACAATCAGATGTCCGGTATTGGCCTCATAAGCCTCTTCTATCTCATCAGCGTTAAGGCATCTTAAGCACGGGATGTCTCCGTAAAAATAATCCGCATGCGTAGTTCCGTAACAAGGAATGTCTCTTCCGGCCTGAGCCCAGGATGTGGCATAGGATGAATGAGTATGTACGACACCTCCGACTTCCTTAAACGCCTTATATATCTCAAGATGTGTGGCTGTATCCGATGAGGGTCTGTAATCACCCTCCACTACATTGCCGTCAAGATCAAGTACCACCATATCCTCAGGCTTAAGTACGTCATATTCCACTCCGCTGGGTTTGATGACAAAGAGTCCCTTTTCCCTGTCTATCCCGCTGACATTGCCCCAGGTAAAAGTAATAAGCTTATATGCCGGCAAAAGCATATTGGCTTCGTATACCTGTTTCTTTAATTCCTCTAACATGTTAGTCCTCCAAATGATCGTCTTATAAAATATCCACGGCTGCCTTCTCGATATCAAGGCCCTTACGATACTTCTCCATGAATGCTTCAAATCCTGCTATATCGGCTTCCTTAGGCTCCATTCTGTTGCCCTTGTTGCCGGCAAAGATCACATCGCTTAAATAAGCTCCGAGACTCTGTCCTGCGCTCTTACCCGTCATATATGCTGCAAGAAGTGCCATTCCCCATGCTCCGCCTTCTCCTGCAGTCTCCATTACGGATACCGGTGCATGGATGGCTGCAGCCGCAAAACTCTGACCCACATCCTTGGTCTTGAAATATCCGCCGTGACCAAGCATCTCATCCACTTCAACATGCTCCTGCTTAAAGAGAATATCAAGGCCCACCTTAAGGGTTGCAAATGCAGAATACAGATGCATCCTCATGACATTGGCCAAAGTAAACTTATCCTTTGCGGTACGCACGAATAACGGAGCTCCGTCAGCAAATCCGGTAACAGGCTCACCCGATACATAGTTGTATGAAAGCAAACCGCCGCAATCTGCATCTCCCTTAAGCGCCACAGAGTATAACTTCGTAAAGAGCTCATTCATATCGGGTGTCTGGCCCATGAGTTCATAAAATTCCTTAAACATGTTGACCCAAGCATTGATCTCCGAAGTACAGTTGTTGCAGTGAACCATGCCTACCAATGCTCCATCCGGAGTGGTCACAAGATCTATCTCCGGATATACCTTGGACAGTTCTTTTTCAAGAACCACCATGGCAAATATGGAAGTACCCGCAGAGATATTACCGGTGCGCTTGGCTACGCTGTTGGTAGCTACCATACCCGTACCTGCATCTCCCTCGGGAGGGCACAAAGGTATGCCGGCCTTTAATCTGCCGCTTGTATCCAAAAGTTTTGCACCTTCTTCCGTAAGTGTGCCTGCATCTTCACCTGCGCTGAGCACTTCGGGAAGTATGTCCGCAAGTTTGCCGGTAAAACCGGTGCCTGCTGTAAGGCTGTCAAACTTCTCTATCATCCCGGCATCGTAATTGCCTGTAGAGATATCGATCGGGAACATACCCGAAGCATCACCTACACCGAGTACCTTTCTGCCGGTAAGTTTCCAGTGTACATATCCGGCAAGCGTGGTAAAGAATGCGATATTCGGTACATGAGATTCTTTATTAAGGATAGCCTGGTAAAGATGTGAGATACTCCATCTCTGGGGAATATTATAGTTAAATGCCTCAGTGAGCTTGCCTGCTGCCTCTCCGGTGATGGTATTGCGCCATGTACGGAAGGGAACCAGAAGTTCACCTTTCTTATCAAAAGCAAGATATCCGTGCATCATTGCAGAAAAGCCGATGGAAGCAAAACTCGTGATATCCGTATCGTACTTCTGCTTAACATCCTTTAAAAGATCCTGATAGCAGTCCTGCAGTCCGCCCCAGATATCATCAAGAGTATAGGTCCATATACCGTTATCAAGGCGGTTCTCCCAACCGTGTCCGCCCGATGCCAGCACCTGACCTTTGTCATCAATAAGGACCGCTTTGATCCTCGTAGAGCCGAATTCAATACCAAGAACAGCTTTTCCCTGTTCTATAAGTGTCTTTTTGTCCATTTGCAAACCTCCAAAACATTAAATTATGTAAACTTAAAGGAGTATCGACAGAAACGTCTCCTTAGAATATTACCGTATCTCTTCCCTGCTGTTTGCCCAGATACAGCTTGTCATCCGCATCTTTGATATTCTGATCAAGAGTAAGCGCCGGATCATATTCCGTAAGTCCGTACGTAAGTGTGACCTTAATCTTCTGATCACCTGACATCACGCACATCTTGCGCATCTCACTTTGGATATTGAACAGCACTTCCATGGCTTCGTCGCCGTTCATACCAGGAAGGACTATAAGAAATTCCTCTCCGCCCCATCTCGATACGAGGCCTATATCTCTGGTACAGGTAGTGAACACCTTGGCTACACCCTGTAATACAAGGTCACCGATATCATGTCCGTATGTGTCGTTGACATTCTTAAAGTGATCTATATCGCCCATGACAATACAGAACATCTGCTCTGAGGCCTTCTTCTCAAGCTCCTCGAGATATTCCATACACTTGCGCCTGTTGAATAGTCCCGTAAGGGGATCGACGCTGGCTTTCTCTTCAAGCTTTTTATTGTACTCGATGAGTTTCTTCTCCATGTCCTGCTTCTCATTGGCGAACATATAAGCCGCGATACCGGTCAGGACAAGAACGATAAACATATTGGCATCTCTGATATACACATGAAGCGCCGGGCTCAGATCCATAACGCCCGTAGTACCGCCAAACTTCATCGACAATATCATATACACGATAAACGTAGCAGCAATAAAACTGAACTTATATACCGGTCCTTTGTAGCTTGAGAAGAAATATATGATCACAAGAAGTATGGGAAATGCCTGAACAGAACTGTCCCAGCCAAACACCACGGGAGTCACGATGAATATGGCTCCTTCAATGGCTATGAACAAAGATAACGTACATCTGTTGTCAAAAAAGTAAGTGAGGGTAAAAACGGCGCAGTATGTAAGAGAGCTGAACACCAGCATAAAAGCTCCATGGTAAAATCCCGATATAAGATACACCACGGCCGAAACCAAAGATGTCAGTGTAAGAGCAAGCGACAGCACACGTATAAGTACCGTCACTTTATGAGACTCATTCTCCCTGTTAGTCTCCTTATTAACAAAATCCTTAAACCTCTGAATAATGCTCATATACTCCGTCCCACAGATCTATCTTTCCAACAGTTCAACCGAATATGTCACTCCGTCAAGACTGATATTGGTGATCGTATCATCCCCGCTTAAGATAGCCTCATCCACGTATTCGAACTTCTCCGGTACTATACCGGCTTCCAGATTCTCTATGATCCTCTCCACTCTGGGTCCGTGAAGCGGATTGCACTCGCCTATGCATGAGATGCTGCCGTTCTTACAGTAATCCACTGCCAGATCGCTCACTCCGTCAAAAGACAGGACCATGATTTGTCCTGCTTCTATGTTCGTGCCCACGCTCTTGCCGGCAGCTTCTATCGCTTCTATGGCCCCAAAGGCTTCATTGTCATTCTCGCAGTACACTACATTGATATCCGGATGAAGCTGCAAAAGATATGCCGTAGCTTCTCTACCCTTGGCCTGTGTATATTCTCCGGGTCTTACATCCAAAAGATTCCAGCCGTTGCTCCTAACCGCATCGTTAAGTCCCTTGGTCCTTCCAAGCTGGGCTGAAGATCCTTCGGTACCCTGTATGTCGACTATATTGATATCATTTTGTTCTATTCCGTGTGCATCACAGTATGATCTGAGCCATTCACAGGCTTTTCTGCCTTCGAGTTCAAAGTCCGAACCTACCCAGCAGGTGAAGAGGTCATTGTCATTCACTGCTACCTGCCTGTCTACTATGATGACCGGAATTCCTGCATCATGAGCTTCGCCAAGTACCGTGTCCCATCCGTCCTCGGTAACCGGTGCAAGCACTATATAATCCACTTCCCTCTGGATAAAGGTACGGATGGCAGTGATCTGATTCTGCTGCTTCTGCTGTGCATCCTCATATATCAGATCATATCCCTTCTCCCTTGTAAAAGTGGAGAGCATGGATTCCGTATTGGCCTTACGCCAGTCAGATTCTGCGCCGACCTGTGAAAAACCTATAACTATAAGATCCTTATCTTCATCCTGTACATCCATGTCCGTATTCTGTCCCGAACTGTACGATCCGCAGCCCGACAAAAGTATGGCGAAAGATATGATCAACGCAAAAAATACACTTTTTTTCATACAGTATAATTATACTAAATCTGTGACTTAAGTACAATATAAATCAGGCAGGGAAGGCGAAATCGTTCCCTGCCTGACAGCGTTTATTATTTCTTTACCGAACTCTTCTTTCTGGCCATCACAACCGACTGGATCACAAGGAAGATGCATAACATCGCCGCTATTGTGATTCCCGTCCACCAAGCCTGATCAAGTCCCGCACTTGATACGATATTCTGTATCGTGCTAAGTGAAAGAACTCCGAAGAAAGTACCTATGATATTACCGACTCCTCCGGTCAACATCGTACCGCCTATGATGGATGAAGCAATCGCATTCATCTCGGCTCCCTGCGCGTGTGTCACGGCTCCGCTTCCTACATGAAGGAAGTAAACATATCCGCCGATACCTGCCAAGGTACTGCAGATTAAGTGTGATAAGAACTTTGTCCTTTTAACGTTGATACCTAACATAAGAGCGCTCTGCTTGTTGCCGCCGACCGCATAGAAGCTGCGTCCGAGTTTAGTCCAACGAAGTACGCAGAACATCAGGATAACAACTATGATCGCTACAATTACGCCTATCTCCACATAAGCATCCACATATTTGCCGAGCTTATTGTATGATCCCATACCCGGAACCACTATTCTGGTCTCTTTAAGAGCCACGAAAGCAGGATTCTCTACGTTAAAAGGATTCGTATTGACTATTGTGGTCATACCTCTCGCGAAGAACATACCCGCCAGGGATACTATGAACGGCTGGATATCCAGATATGCTACAAGGAATCCCTGTACCAGACCGTATGCAACTCCTATCATCAAAGCTATGAGCAACGATACTCCGACATTACCGCCCTTGTAATCAAGATATACCGCACAACTCATCGAAATAAGTGCCGTCACACCGCCGACCGAGATATCGATACCGCCGGTGATCATCACTATGCTCATTCCGCATGATAAGATGATAAGCGCCGCATTGGCATTAAGTATATTGAAAAATGTCTGAGGCTTTAAAAATCCTTTGCCCTGGAAGATCACCGCTCCTATGTACATCAGGAAGAATACCACTATGGTGATGGTAAGCAACAGATTGGTATCTGTCATGTCCTTAAATCTATCTTTTATCTTAGACATTATGCCACCCCCTTATTCTTGGCAGCGCCGAGCTTTTTGGCCAGGCCTGACATGGTATCCCTGAATACGGGCGCGCTTATGACAACAAGTACAATTACGACTACTGCCTTGTAGGCCGGAAGCGCATCCGAAGGAACATTGAACTTAAATAACGTTGTGGTAAGCATCTGTATAACGAAGGCTCCTATTATGGAAGCCGCCATATTGAACTTACCGCCGCCGAGTGCGTTACCGCCGAGTGCAACCGCCAGGATCGCGTCCATCTCTATATCCTTGGCTATAACCGAATAGTTGATGGAAGAAAGACGGCTGACCTTTATAAGTGCAGCAACAGCAACACAGAGTCCGAGTACCACAAATGTGAGCCACTTGATAAATATGGGATTAAGTCCGTTAAGCCTTGATGAGCTCTCATTGATACCGACTGCCTGAGTATAAAGTCCAAGGTTCGTGAACTTAAGCACCAACGTAATGACTATCACACAGGCTACCGCAATAAAGAACGGTGTGGGAACCGGTATACCCGGTATAAAACCGCCGTAATATGCAAACTTGGGATCAGATATGATCGGAAGCTCGTTATTGTTGATCCATGCTGCTATGGAACGACCTGCCGTATAGAGTATCAGAGTCGCTACCATGGGCTGAATCTTGAATATCGCTACCAGCGCACCGTTAAACGCTCCGAAAGCCATGGCCACGAGGCAGCAAACTATGAATGCCACAAATACCGGTGTGCGAAGAACATCCGGACGTGTATTGGTTCCGCATAATACCCTTAAAAGTGTACTGCCGGCTATGGCTATGGCAGCACCCACACTGATATCCTGTCCGCCTGATGCAGCAGTAACAAGTGTCATGCCTATTGCCAGTATGGCAAGTTCTGAACCGTTATTAAGGATCGTGATCAGATATCCCGAAAGGACCGGATTGCCGTCACTGTTAAGTCCCATTGTGATCTTGAAAAAGCTCGGATCCACTATGAGGTTGAACAAAAGCAGCAACAACATGGCGGCTATGGGAATAAATATCTGATTTTTTAACAATTTGCCGGCAAAGCCACCTTGGCTCTTCGGCTTTGTAGAAATCGTACTCATTGTCCTTCACCTCCGGCTATCGTATTCATTATCTTATTCTGAGTAAGATCTTCTCCTTTGAGTTCGCCCACGACTTTTCTGTCTCTCATGACTATGAGTCTTGAGCAGGTACGAAGCATCTCATCCGTTTCGGATGAAATAAATGTGATACTCATACCTTCGCTTGCAAGCTTAAGCACAAGTTTCTGTATATCTACCTTGGTACCTACGTCGATTCCTCTGGTAGGCTCATCCAGTATCAGATAATCCGGATGAGTGAGCAGCCATCTTGCAAGGATACATTTCTGCTGATTACCGCCGGAAAGCGACTTGATGGGTGTATCCGCAGACGCCGTCTTGATGCTTAATGCCTTGATATATTCATCCGCAAAATCATTGGCTTCAGCTTTGGTAAACGGCTTAAAGAAACCTTTCATCACCTGAAGTGCCAGGATGATATTATCTCTTACAGAGAGATCTCCGATGATACCGTCGACCTTTCTGTCCTCGGGCAGATATCCGATACCATTCTTCATGGCATCAATGGGCTTATGTATCTTAACGGTCTTTCCGTCCTTCTTAACCGTACCCGATATCACCCTGTCCGCTCCGAATATGGCGCGAACACATTCACTTCTTCCGGAACCCAACAGTCCCGTGAATCCATTGACTTCGCCTTTTCTGATATTGAAGTCAAAAGGACGGATGCCTTCGGTACTTGCAAGGCCCTCTGCTTCAAATACCGGTGCAGAACCGTCATCGACAACCGACTGATTCTCTTGTGTATGTATATCTGACAGATCATCCAGTTCCTTACCCAACATCTTTGATACGAGCTGCACTCTGGGAAGATCTTTGATCTCATATTCTCCGACAAGTTTACCGTCTCTTAAGACTGTTATCTTGTCACATACTTCATATACCTGATCAAGGAAGTGAGTAACGAATATGATACCCACACCTCTCTTTTTCAATTCTCTCATAAGCCCGAATAACTTCTGCACTTCCTGATCGTCCAGTGAAGAAGTGGGCTCATCCAGTATCAGAACCTTACAGTCCATATCTACCGCTCTGGCTATGGCCACCATCTGTTGCACAGCTATAGAACAACTGCCAAGCTGCTGTGTGGCCTTGGCCGGAATGTCTAAAGACTTAAGCATCTTCTCGGCGCCTTCATTCATCTTGCGCCAGTTTTGATATATCTCATCCGAACGTCCTATGTATATATTCTCTGCAACGGACAGATTCGGACACAGCGTGATCTCCTGGTACACCGTACTGATACCGGCATGCTGGGCATCCTGAGGTGATCTGATGACCACTTCCTGCCCGTCAAGAGATATCTCACCGTCGTCTTTGGTGTAAACACCGGTCAGAACCTTGATAAGTGTGGACTTTCCTGCACCGTTTTCACCCATAAGAGCATGTATCTCGCCCTTTTTAAGGAAAAAGTCCACGTTCTGTAAGGCCTTGACGCCCGGGAAACTCTTATATATCCCACGTAATTCCAACAGATTATTATTTTCCATCGAACCGTCTTACCTCCGAAACCTCTAAAAAATGCGGCATAAGCATCCAGTAGTATGTACTTTACCGACACTTATGCCGCACTGATATTACTTGTTGATTCCGATCTTATACGACCGGATTAAGCAAGTTCTTGCTTATTAGATACCATACTGATCTACGTCAGCCTGTGTAATGGTAGATGCATCGAAGCCCTTCTCATCCATGATGATCGTCTTCTCACCGATAGATCCGCCGCTCTCAAGAGTCTTGATAACCTTGTCGATGTAAGATGACTGGAAAGGATTGCACTGTCCATCGTAGTTCCAGTTCTGCTTAAGGAGCTCTTCAAGTGCCCACTTGTTGCAGTCGAAGCCCATAACGATGACGTCCTTGCCAACACCGTGAGAGATGTTTGCTGCGTCAAGAGCTGCAACAGCACCCTTAGCCATATCGTCGTTCTCTGCATAGATTACGTTGAAAGGTGTGCCTGCGTCGATAACTGACTGAACGATCTGCTGAGCTGTCTCTGCGTTCCACTCTGCTGTCTGCTGAGTAACGATGTTCCAGTTAGACTCTGCTGCTACCTTAGCGTCAAGAGCGCCTGAACGTCCCTTCTGAGCTGCTGAACCCATAACACCCTGGATATGGATGACATTGTACTCAGCGAGGTTCTGGCCTGCAAGCCAATTAACTGCTGTCTCGCCTTCCTTGTCCATATCAGATACGATAGAAGCTGCGTAAAGGCTGGGATCTGCATCTATAGTACGGTCGAAAAGGATAACCTGGATACCTGCATCCTGTGCATCCTTAAGTACTGAATCCCATCCTGAAGTATCAGCTGCTGAAAGCAGAAGATAATCAACACCGTCCTGGATGAACTTCTGAGCTGCTGCGATCTGCTCATCGTTCTTAAGGCTGTATGCGAAAGAAGCATCATATCCGTTCTCTGTAGAGAAGGTAGCCTTCAGATCCTTGTCGTTAGCTGTACGATAACCGGACTCGTTAGGATCGTTGTTGATGATACCAACCTTAATGTTGCCTCCCTTTGAAGCACTGCTGCCGCCTGCTGCTGCACCGCCGCCACAAGCTGTAAGGCCGAGTGCCATAGTAGCTGCAAGAACTACTGCTAAAATTCTCTTCTTCATAATCTACTCTCCTATTAGGTAAAAATTACAAAGGCCAATTCCTTTGATAGTCCTATCATATTCCGGTCATTACAAGTATTAAATAAATAAAAATCACCGGATGTTGTGTTTTTTTATCATCGCCACATCCGGTGTTTGATTTTTCTATTATTGAAGTTGGATTTTTTCAAATGATCCCGTTCATAACGGCAGCATCACCGTAACCTTTGTCCCTTCGCCGTATGTGCTGTCCACATGTATTCCGTATCTGCTTCCGAATTTCATACGGATACGCTCATTTACATTACTAAGTCCGAATATCTCACCCCTGCTGCCTTCATCCGCATCCTCGTCCGGTCCTTTGTTGATCCTGTCATTGATCTGAGCGAGTCTTTCATCGGTCATGCCTATGCCGTTGTCTTCTATATAGATATACATGCAGCCGTACTCTACCTTGCCGGTGATTACGATCGTACCCATGCCGCGTTTGTTCTTGATCCCGTGATAAAGGGCATTCTCCACAATGGGCTGCAATGTGATCTTGGGGATCTTGGATTCAAACAATTCTTCCGGCACTTCCACGCTGTATCTTAAGATATCCTGGTATCTGACCTGCTGTATCTCAAGATAGCTCACCACATGCTTAAGTTCATCCCTTATGGTCACTATCTCTCTTCCCTGTCCAAGCGATGCCCTGAAAAACTCCGACAGACTTCCCACCATGCTGACCACCTTGGCCTGATCGCCGGCTTCGGCCAACCACACGATAGTATCCAGAGTGTTATACAGAAAATGAGGGTTGATCTGAGCCTGAAGCAGCTCAAGCTCAGTCTTTCTGAGACTTTCCTGCTCCATACGCACCTGCTCGAGCAGCTTATTGATCTGATCGATCATATCGTTAAAAGAGTGACTGAGGGCACCCAGTTCAGCACCGGCATCCGTAGTCGTATGAACGCTCAGGTCGCCTCCTGCCACAGCCTGAGTAACTCTGGAAAGCTCTCTTACCGGCTTGGTGATCGACTGCGATATCAGATACGATATTGCTATAACAAGCGCCGTGATGAGCAAAAACGCCACTATAACATACGAAAAGACCTTTGCATAGAATGCGTTCATATTGTTACGCATCTTCTGCATATCCTGTATCTCAAAATATATGAACTGAATGATGGTCTCACGAACAAGTGCCGTCACTATCTGAACATCATTTTCCCATATCTCTATGTTTTCCTCGTATTTATCTCCCTCGAGCAGATTTTTCTCTATCCTGTCGGTATATGTGCCCAGATTACGCAGATATTTTCTTATATCCTCCAGTCTGCGCTCATTATCGCTTCGAAGGTTCGCATCCTTCTCAAGCGAATCCACGATGCCGGTAGCCTCCGACAGCATATTCCTCAGTTCGGATTCTTTAAAAGATTTACTCTCCACTATCACCAGATAAGTCTCATAGTCAAAATCCTTCTTGAAGTCCAGACTGAAACTGCTGGCCTTACCGGCCGCATCGATAAGCTCATCATACCTTTTATTCTGGTTCCAAAGCGTGATGACACACAGACTTAAGAATACGATGACAGGCAGCATAACGATAATATATGAATATCTGATCTTTCTGGCAAGAGGGGTATTGTCGAATACCTTTTTGACAGTCTTAATCACTCTTCATCCACCTCTGCATTGCCTTCCTCATCCCTGCCGTTTCGGTATCTTGTAGGAGTCATCCCCTGAGTCTTTTTAAACAGATACGAGAAATAGTGGGGATCCTTATAGCCTACCTCCATGCTGATATCCACACTGCGAAGTGATGTACATCTTAACATCTCCTTGGCCTTATTCATACGATAGTCGGTCAGATATTTTATAAATGTCACACCGGTCTGCGCACTGAATATCATGCTCAAGTGATTCGGTGAAAAATTGACGTGACTAGCCAGTTTGTTAAGCGACAGTTCCTCATCAGCGAAGTTCTCATCAATATAACGCTTAACTTCATCGATCACCGTCACATATCTGTTATTCACGGAATTATCCCTTATCTCAAGTGCTTCATATATTATACGCTTAAGATAGTCAAGCACGGCATCCATATCCTTCATATCATTTGTTGCAAAATCATATGCTTCTATTTTCTGCCTGTCGCCGCCGATCTCTTCCACAAATGTACATACCGCAAAATATGCATCCATGATCAGATATTGCCTGAACATATTGGATCTTAAAGCATTCTCCCCTATATTCTCCGCAAATCCGCCGATGAAATACTCGATCTCGCCTCTCTGACCCTTGCGCAGAAATTCTGTAAGTCTGCTCCTGTCGACCTCTTTGGGGTCTACACTGCTGATGCTGAAGTCATCTTCACTTTTACGTTCTTCTTCCTGTTCTTCACATGACCGGAATTCACTGACATCGGTAAAGTATCTGTGCGCATAGGCAAAGGATGCCTTCTTATATGACATCGGAAGCTCCGTCAGCCTTCCAACCGGCACTCCTATGCCACCGTAATAGGTGATATGGGCATATCTGAGTAACACTTCCTTAATCTGCTCGATCAGTTCTTCCTGTCTCTTCTTCAGCTCATCGTCTGATTCGGCACGAAGGATTATGGCTTTCCCCTCAAGATTTCTGTCGAATATGAGTGCATTCTCTTTCTCGACCAATTCGGTCAATTTTTCATATACCTCTATAACACTGCCGGAGTACTCTGCTTTGGTATGATGACTTGAGACCATCTGCAGCAGCATGATATTATATCTGTCCGCAGTAATATCCATCTCCAGGGCATCGGCCTGCTCCAACAGTTCGGTAACGCTCATATCGCCTGTTACCATGTGTGCAAACAGCTTTCTGCGCTCTTCTTCGGATACTTCCTCCATCTCATGCATGTACTTTTCACGCAGATTTCTTTCCTGTTTTTTCTCTTCTATGCGTACGGCAAGATCATCTATTTCTTTTAACAGATCAGCACCGCTTATGGGCTTGGTCAGGTAATGCGCCACCCCTATTGATATTGCCTCCTTGGCATATTCAAATTCAGCATAGCCGGAGAGTATGATGATCTCCATCCACGGAAATTCTTTTTTGATCAGCCTTGACAACTCAAGTCCGTCCATAAAAGGCATCTTGATATCCGTGATGACGATATCGGGCTTAAGCCTCTGTATCATCGGAAAGGCCAGTTCGCCGTCTGACGCTTCACCCACGAATTCATATCCGTGACCTGCCCAGTCTACGTTATTTTTGATACCTTCTCTGACTACAAATTCGTCTTCGGCAAGAAAAATCTTCAACATTTCATTCTTCCTCAAAATTCATCTACTTACTTAGATTGGAGTTCTGATAACCGGGGTCAGAAGTCACATCTTTATCAAACCATGAAGGTGCGACAAAGTTTTCCGCTTCTTCCAGAGTATCAAATTCGACCTCGGCTATGATAAGCGGTGCAAGATCGCCTTCAAATACATCCAGTTCAATGGTATATCTGTCATAAGGTATAAGATATCTGGTCTTTGTGATGACCTTTCCGTCGACTTTCGTCTTAAGATGCAGATAACTCTCCTCATTAAGCGGGAGATTGTACTCTTCTCTCGCCATAAGACCGTCACCCTTATATGTAAAATAGTACTCATCATCCTGACGTCTGATGCGCATTGTAGGGCGTCTGTTAATATATGCCTGCTCAATCCTGTGAAAATCATATCCGGAAAGATCCGGCAAACTGCTTATCGTATATTTCTTCTCTATCTCCATATCTGTCTCCGTCCTTATGAAAAAAGAAATCTGATCAGCCCTTCGGCTGTTGCCGGGATATCCGACCTCCCGGAGGGTGCATTCCACTCAGTCGCCCTGTTTTTTACCGTATCGGCACCATATCGCAGCAATAGTTCGGATATGGTATTTCGGGTAACAACATCTTCCGCACCGTATTCTATGGCAACTACCATATGCTCTCTGCCCGCATCATCCGTAACCTTCATCGCACAGACAAGACTCGACCCGGCCATATTGGTAGTACCCGTCTTTAATCCCACGACATCCGGAAGATTGTACAGCATCGGATTGGAATTTTGCACGGTAACTCCCGATGAAAGCCTATACTCTTTTGAAGATGTGATATCGGTTATCTGCGGATATACCGCCAGAAGATACGAGCATAACCTGAACATATCCGCAGCCGTCATCTGATTCTGCAGTTTCGAGGTGAAGACATCATCGGAATATTCAGGAAGTCCGTGACAATTGTAAAAACGTACATTCGGTGAAAGGCCAAGAGCTGCCGCTTTATCATTCATAAGCCCGGTGAACTCTTCTTCACTGCCGGATACATGCTCTGCCAAAAGCATCGCACATTCATTGCTCGACGGCAACAGCATACCATACAAGAGATCCTTTACGGAGTATTTTTCTCCTTCTTTCATGGCGATCACACCGTCTCCGGATCCCGACAGTATCTCAGCTTCATGGGTAACTTCAACTTCGTCATCCATGCCGACTTCGCCTGATGCTATCGCATCCATCACGCACAGATAGTTCATAAGCTTAGTGGTGCTGGCGATTGAAACGGCAGTGTTCATATCATGCTCGACAAATATCTGAGTAGTAGTGGCATCGCCCAGCAAAGCGCTTCTGACCTCGTGATAAAATCCGGCCGAATCAAGTGCCTGCTCATCAATTATAAACGGTACGTCCGGCTCTATATACAGTTTGCCATCCCGCATATACATGTCGGTATCAAGTATCATTGCAAGGTCGGTAAGACTTATGAATGCATCTTTCCTCCCATCCGGATCGTCACCGATCAGCGTAAAATACTTTACTTCTTTTCCATCTACAGTAAACTTGACAGGCTTTAGGGAATCCGTTACATATTCATCTGATAGGCCAAACATAACATTTTCTCTGTCAGAGCCTTCATAAGATATTCCGGTCTTAAGTGATATCTCTGTCGCCGATATCGACGGCAAAAAACTGACACTTGTGTCACCAAGAATGACCGCCATGTCACGCAATGACAGAAACCTGTTGTTTCTGTATTCATAATGGATGGCACGTACTGTACCGACATTTTTGTCATCTATAATGACCGGGAGATCTTCAAGTATCCTGTGGTGCTTGGTCGCAGCAGATACATGACTGATATCGGAAATGTCATGATCCTCTTTCCGAAATATCACACTCCGATCGTTATCTCCCACTCCGTCAATGGCAAGCATCCGGTTGTTTACCATATAATCAACAGTAAGTTCATCATTTATTATAATCCGGTCTCTGTCCGCAAGAAACGTTCCGCTCTTATCGTATTGCTCCCTAAGCGAGTCCAGGTTCGTGACCAACACAGGACCATACGACTTAAGATATTCTACCGAAGACATTCCTGTTTTTTCACATATAAGATTCTCTGCAGCCTCATCATCATGCAGCTGTACGCCATATCCCTGCGCTCTTAATACGACCAGTGCCTTAAGTGCTGCAGCCATTCCATTATATGCCTGTTCTTTTGCTGCCGCATATGATCCCTCGTCCACATTATATGACCAGGTACCGTCATCATTTATCCTAAGCAAAGTGGCAACGGTTATATCATCCATATAACCGCTCATGTCAATCTCAGCTCCCCTTACGGCCGAACTAAGCCAAACCGAAGCATGTGTATGAGCCTCACTGCCCATCTCCACATCCGTACTCCATGTCCCGTAAAGACGTTTTCTCGGATCAGTAAGGTATATAAGCGCTACCGATGCGATCGCAACGCCTATGGTCAGTATAAGGATCGCCAAAGCAATGTTTATACTGCTCTTCCTCGTTTTTCTTTCCCCTGATCCTTCTCTGCTCATCAGCTTTTTCCTAATGTCATAAGACCACAGGACGATACTATCGACCTGTGGTCATCACTTACCGTAAATCAGACGCCTCCATAAAACGCTACTGTGGGGCAATCTCTATGTCGCCTTCAAATCGGGATACTACGGGGTGGCTTCTCCGCCGCCTTCAGTCGGTGCGCTGTTTTCAACAGGCTGCTCAGTAGTACCGGTACCGGTACCCTCACCGCCCAATTGCTGCTGCTCAGTTGATGTATCCTGAGTCGGCTCCGGAGTCGGCTCCGGAGTCGGCTCCGGAGTTGGTTCAGGGGTTGGTTCCTGGGTTGGCTCCTCAGGCTTTACATAGTCCGGATTTTGTTTCCCACATCTCCTGCATATGCCATCATCCCCATAATCATGTCCAAGCGCCGGAATTTCAACTTCTTTCACATCCTCACACGAACACTTCATTTTCTTTTTTCCAGGTTCCTCGCACGTCGGATCAGAAATTCGTCCATCTGGAACTTCTATATCATACACATGCACATGCTGCTGCTGTTCAGCCGGAGCATAGTCAGGATTTTTGGCTCCGCATCTCTTACACAGACCGTCATCTCCGTAATTATGTCCGAGCGGAGGTATCTCTTCCTCATATATGGAATCACAACCTTCACATGCCATTATGCGGACCCCCGGCTCTGTACATGTGGCTTCCTTGGTTATCTCAGATACATAGTAATTATGTACATGCTCTTCCACGGGCGCCTGCGTCACTATAGGATCACCCTTTTTGATCATATCCTTATATTCGCCTCTGGGCTTGACGTAATGGACCACATAGTCCCCGTCATCCGATACGCCCGGAACCGGATGTGATATGATGTAATCTATTATGACATTATATGCGCCGGCACTGTAATGAAGGCCGTCTCCGCCGTCATATTCTTTTTTGATGCTGCCGTTTTTATCCTTGAGGATATTGTTGATATCCAGATAGTAGATCCCCTCATACTGGGCCAATGCCAAAAGGAAATCATTGTATTTGTCTATCCATTCATTCTTTACAGAGCCCTTATATGTTCCGTTGTCATCCACGGGCCAGATAGCCATGAGAACGATCTTACGGTCCGGTCCGAGTTCCATGATATATTCGACCAGATCCTTGAAGGCTTTCTCATAATCCTCTTCCTTTGCGCCCTTCATGCCGTTCACTCCAAGCGCTATATAGACAACCGGCTCAGACTTGGCCTGAAGGAATGATTTGACTGTATACTGTTTACCGGAATTCTGAGTGAAAGTATAGTTCTTGACAGCGGTATGAGATATACCGACTTTGGCCAGTACATCCTCATCCGATATTACGCCGTAACTGACCATCGCTACGGTTCTGGAATCGCCTATGAATACACAATTGTCAAGATATCCGGACTTATTGCCCTTTTTCTCAACTAAAACTGTGGGATCTTCAATCTCTTCTCCGGTGCTTTCGTCCATTCTCACGCGAACGCCATTGGTCGTAGTCACAGTGGATCCGTTCTTTTTGATATTTCCGTTTTCATCTTTATCGGTAAACAGATCACCGTAATCATCCAAATTGACATCCGCTTCGGAAGTCACAGGAGGTGTCGTCTTTTTTACACTCTTTATGATAAAAGGCAGGGCTACGGATGCCGCAACCACAAGTATGGCCACCGAGACACATTCGAATTTGTTCTCACGCCAGAAATGACGCAGTTTCCTCTTGAAATGGTCAAATTTCTTTTCCGCACCCTTTGCATTATGCAAACCGGCATCCGCGTGATCATATCCCTCGTAGTCCCGATCATCATATCTGCGATCTTCATCCATCCGCATACGATCATCCGCATGAATACGGGTGGCATGTGGATGTCCGTCATATCCATGGTCGTTATGCAAGGCAGACTCTCTACGTATATCATTAGATCGTGAGTGTCCCCGGCCATTTGCTATTCTCTTCTTTTTTCCCTTTTTTATATCAGTCATATTAGATGATCACATGTCCTCAAGTTTGAGGTCATCCTCTCCGATCCATCCGATGCTGCGCAGTATCGCGCAGAATGAAGTCGCTAAAACAGCAGG
>JAILKC010000142.1 GCA_024694055.1 Lachnospiraceae bacterium
CCCTCTGCAGCATTCACGTCATCTGTCTTCTCGTAATTGCTGTCAAAATTATCAAGACCGATGGCAGCTATCGGATTAAGGCAATTATACTTAAACATTTTTACTCTCCACTTCTATATATTACTTATTCTCAGTTTCAAACTTCTTCATGAACTCAACAAGCTTCTCTACGCCCTCGATAGGCATAGCGTTGTAGATGCTCGCTCTCATACCGCCAACCGTTCTGTGGCCCTTAAGATTGACAAATCCGGTTTCCGTAGCTTCCTTTACAAACTTTGCATCAAGTTCTTCATTGCCTGTCACAAAAGGAACGTTCATAAGTGAACGGTCTTCCTTAACAACAGTTCCCTTGAAAAGCTTGCTCTCGTCAAGGAAATCATAGAGGATCTTAGCCTTCTTTTCGTTAAGTTCCTTCATCTTCTCAAGTCCGCCCATCTTCTTAAGCCACTTGAATACCTTGCCACAGATATAGATCGTGTAGCACGGAGGGGTATTGTATAAAGAATCAGCATCAGCCTGAGTCTTCCACTTAAGCATGGTAGGTGTTCCGGGCAGAACATCATCTGTTATAAGATCTTCTCTGATGATCGCTATAACACAACCGGCAGGTCCGACATTCTTCTGAACACCACCGTATACAACCGCATACTTTGAAACATCTATAGGCTCTGAAAGGAAGCATGAAGATACATCGGATACAAGATCCTTACCCTTTGTGTTGGGAAGTGTCTTATACTTCGTTCCGTAGATGGTATTGTTCTCGCAGATATACACATAATCCATATCATCAGTGATAGGAAGATCAGAGCAATCCGGGATGTAAGAGAAAGTCTTATCCGCAGATGAAGCAAGCTCTACAGCCTCGCCGTATATCTTTGCTTCCTGATAAGCCTTCTTTGCCCACTGACCGGTAACGATATATCCGGCCTTCCTGTTCTTCATCATGTTCATCGGAACCTCAGCGAAGAACTGGCTTGCTCCGCCCTGAAGGAACAGCACCTTATAATTATCGGGAATGTTCATGAGCTCTCTAAGATCAGCCTCAGCTTCCTTTATGATGTTATCATATACTTTGGATCGATGGCTCATCTCCATTACGGACTGACCCGATCCCTTGTAATCCATCATCTCCTCTGCTGCTTCCTTAAGTACCTCCTCAGGAAGTACAGCCGGTCCGGCTGAAAAATTGTAAACTCGTGACATCTTAACCTCCATTCTGAAACCTTTGTGATTAAACCCGGCCCGTCAATTACCGGTCCGTTTCTCTCTCCTCATAATGTTTCACACATTAATAAAACCGTTGCGTATTATTGTATACTCATTCAGATGCAAAATCAACCGAAATATCACATCAAAACAAGTGCAATATCTTTTAAAACATCATCATATTATACAAGTGAATTCTCATAAGAATACACTATCACGGGTATCCCCACATCGATCATTTCATACAGCGAAGCCGCCTTATCCTCAGGAGTATTGACACATCCGTGGGAACCGGCTCTTAGATATGCGTCCTCAGCCCAGTTGGTACGCCAACTCGCATCATGAATACCCACATGCCTGTTAAAGGCCATCCAATACTTTACAAAGGATCTGTATGTCTCTCCTATGAGCGTCCTGTTTCTCTGCATATAATAGACGTAATATACACCTTCTTTGGTATTACATCCGCTCGATACCTTGCCCGTGACCACATTGGTATCCAACACAAGTTCACCGTGCTCATAATAATACATATGCTGTTCGTCAAGGCTTATCTCTATATATGTATCGCCGATATCAGCCGCATACTTCTCTTCATCTTCATCCATACGATGATTATACTTAACCTCGACCTCTACGGGACCAACAGCGTCTTCACTCAGTTTTTCATATACTTCATCCGTTATGGCGTCTATATCCACAGAATTACCAAGCGTACCCTGAGTAAGATGTACGGTCCTGCCGTCATGCGTCTTAAAGAAATGATTATTGTAGGAATTGTACGGAGCCAGCACCTCATCAAGGCCGCTGTGAACACTTTCCCTGTCCAGAGCAAGTCTGTCGCCACCCTCCTCTACTATAGGTAATCCATCCTCGCCTGTAAGCAGCATGCCATCAAGACCGGCTTCATCAAGTTTAATGATATCATCATCTATTCTTATCATGACACTTCTGTCATGATGTCTGTCAAGTTTATCAGCCAGATTTATAGCTGCCAGCTCTTCTTCCGTGTACCTGGGCGCTCCGTAACATTCATCAGCTAAAACAATCTCAGTATCGCCTTCGAGCATGCGGCTTTTAACCTTTTCAAAGCAAAGATCGCCGTTGTATATCCTGTCCTTATTGTTATTGAGATAAAAGCCGTTATCTCCCGATTCGACACGACATATATGCGGGGCTCCGATGTCTTCAAGGCCAAAAGTCAACATCTTGGCCCGCAAAAGTCCCTCATCAAAACTTACATACGGAACTATATTTACATTTTTTGACTCACTCCCGACAAAAAGAACCCAAAGCAACGGATTCTGAGAATACTTGTATGTCCTAAGCGGTAGCAGATAGTCATAACTGTATGCAATATCCTTGGGATCTATCTTATATTCCCTGTCCCCGGCACGCACGGTTATGCTCTCACGCTCATTAAGTGCATTAAGCTCTGCATTCACTTCTTCCGGAGTCTTGCCCGTACAGTAAACGTCATTTATATATGTTCCGTACAGATAAGTGTCCTTATAATAGTAAGCCAATCCTATATACAGAAAGGCGATCATTATGACACCGGTGAATATGAATATGGAGATAATCCTTATCGCTTTTCTCACGACTTCTTCTTAAGATCCTCTTCGTCAAACACTTCCGATATAGGTGCTCCACCCGGAACCATCGGGAATACGCTGTCATCTTTGCCGGTCATAACATTGATAAGAACCGGAGCATTAAGCTCAATAGCCTTCTTGATCGCAGGCTCAACTTCTTCTTTCTTGGTCACAAGTATGGCCTCACAGCCAAGCGCCTTGGCTACAGCGCAGAAATCCACCTTGTCTTCCAATACAGTCTGTGAATATCTCTTTTCATAGAAAAGAGTCTGCCACTGACGTACCATTCCAAGAACCTGATTATTATTCACCACCTGAATGATGGGTATGTTATATCTCGAAGCCGTTGCAAGCTCATTCATGTTCATCCTAAAGCATCCGTCACCGGCTATATTTATGACGATCCTGTCAGGATTGCCCATCTTGGCTCCTATGCAGGCTCCAAGTCCATATCCCATCGTACCCAGACCGCCGCTTGATAAGAACGTCCTGGGCTCGGAATATCTGTAATATTGTGCTGCCCACATCTGATGCTGTCCCACGTCCGTCGTGATGATAGCCTTACCCTCAGTTAGCTTATCAATGGTCTCCATTACATAAGGGAATGTGAGTTTGTTATGATCATAATTAAGCGGATATTCATTCTTAAGAGATGCTATACGCCCCATCCACTCAGGATGTTTAACAGGAGAAAGCCTCTTAAGCACATCATTGAGCGAATCCTTAAGATTACCGACAACTGAAACGGTTGAATGAATATTCTTATTGATCTCCGCAGCATCTATATCAAAATGAATGATCTTGGCACCCTTGCAGAATTTCTTTGCATTGCCTATTACACGGTCTGAAAATCTTGCGCCGAGCGCTATTAAGAGATCACATTCTGTTACGCCGAGATTGCTTGCTTTGGTGCCATGCATACCTATCATACCGGTATATCTGTCACTGCGTCCGTCAAACGCACCCTTGCCCATGAGCGTATCACATACCGGAGCATCTATCATATCAGCAAGTTTTCTTACTTCATCCGTAGCGTCAGCAGCTATCGCGCCACCGCCCACATACAGGAAAGGTTTCTTGGCCGCTTTAAGAAGTTCAACTGCCTTGTCTATATCCTTGTCTGTGTATTTATTAATATACTCAGCTGCCTTGGGTGTCTCAGGCTTATACTCACACAATGCCGCAGTAACATCTTTGGTGATATCCACGATCACAGGTCCCGGTCTTCCGCTTCTTGCGATATGGAAAGCGCGTCTTATTGTCTTGGCGAGCTCGCGGACATCTTTTACGATAAAACCATGCTTGGTAACAGGAGTCGTAACTCCTACTATATCTACCTCCTGGAACGAATCCTTGCCAAGAGCCGGTAATACAACATTACATGTGATCGCGATCATGGGAATACTGTCCATATAGGCCGTTGCGATACCCGTTACCAGATTGGTAGCTCCGGGGCCTGACGTAGCCAGACACACGCCCACTTTGCCGGTGGATCTTGCATATCCGTCTGCCGCATGGGAAGCTCCCTGCTCATGGCTGGTCAGTATATGCTTGATCTCCGGATGCTTATAAAGCGCGTCATATATATTGAGAATTGTACCGCCCGGATAACCGAACACTGTATCAACGCCCTGTTCCTTAAGGCATTCAACTACTATTTCAGAACCTGTAAGTTGCATTTTCTCTCTCCAATCTGTGTGTATAGCTTTCTTTACTTATTAATCTCAAGTATGGCTCCCCTGTTACCGCTTGTGACCATAGATGCATATCTTGCCAGATAACCGGTGGTCACCTTGGGTTCTCTCGGCTGCCACTTGCTTCTTCTGTCTGCCAGTTCTTCATCGGATACCAAAAGCTTTATGCTGTAATTATTGATATCTATCTCGATCCTGTCTCCCTCTTTGACCAAAGCGATCGGTCCGCCGACAGCCGCTTCGGGAGAAACATGTCCGATAGAGGCACCTCTGCTGGCACCTGAGAATCTTCCGTCCGTTATAAGCGCTACCGTAGAGCCAAGTCCCATTCCGGCAATGGCGGACGTGGGATTAAGCATCTCTCTCATACCCGGACCACCCTTAGGACCCTCATATCTTATCACGACCACATCGCCTTCCTTTATCTTACCGCCAAAAATGGCTTCGATCGCATCCTCTTCACAGTCAAATACTCTGGCCGGGCCTTCATGCTTAAGCATCTCAGGCACAACAGCGGATCTCTTGACAACGGAACCGTCAGGCGCCAGATTGCCCTTAAGTACTGCAAGTCCACCGGTCTTTGAATACGGATTATCTATGGGTCTTATAACCTCGGGATCCTTATTGACAGCATTCTTAACTGCTTCACCTATAGTCTTACCGGTAACAGTCATGCAATCTGCATTGATAAGCCCCAGATCAAGAAGCTGTTTGATAAC
>JAILKC010000154.1 GCA_024694055.1 Lachnospiraceae bacterium
AGCAAGCGGAACAGATATAAGTTACAGCTTACCGGAAGAGATCGACGGCATGAAGATAACATGGAAAGAGAGCAAGGAACCGGTCTATCCTCTGATCCTTATTGCAGGTCTTTGTGTACTGCTCGGGATATGGTATGGAACGGACAGAGATCTTAAGAAGAGATATGAGGAGAGAAACCGCCGAATGATCATGGATTATGCGGACTTTGTCAGTAAACTGCAGATACTGCTGAGTTCGGGTTCAACCATCAGAAGGTCTCTTGAGCGTATGGCAGATGATTATAAAAACAGCAGAGAGAAAGGAGGCAGAAGAAAATATGTATATGAGGAGTTATTGCTCTGTACCAGGAAACTGGGAGACGGGATGGGCGAAGCGTCCTGCCTGGAGTTTTTCGGTAACAGATGCGGGTTGTCCTGCTATAAGAAGCTGACAGCCCTGCTGATACAGAATCTCAGAAAGGGGACAGACAGTCTGATCGAAGCCATGGATAATGAGGTACGGACAGCATTTGAAGAAAGAAAGGCAGCTGCCAGGAAGGCAGGAGAAGAGGCACAGACCAAGCTCATGCTTCCGATGATGCTCATGTTAAGTGTAGTAATGATAATAATCATGGTCCCTGCATATTTGTCTTTTGGCGGAATGTAAAACGGAAAGGAGAGAAAGATGAACAGAATGAGAAGAGTACGTAATTTCTTGAGGAATGAAGAAGGAATGGGAACCGTAGAGATCATACTGATAATCGTTGTTTTGATCTCGCTGGTCATTATATTCAAATCACAACTGACATCTCTGGTAAATACCATATTTACCAAAATAACCAGTTCAGCCAATACCATATAGAAGAGGAAAGCACAATATGACGGGGAAGAAATGCGGAGGATATATCACGGTATATCTGGCATTGACATTGGGAATAATACTGTCCTTTATCACCACGATGTTGGCCGGTGCGCGGAACAGAACAGTAAGATTTCAAACGGAATGTGTTACCGATATCGGGCTTGAAAGTATCTTTGCGGAATATCACAGAGAGATGCTTAAGCAATACGGTCTTCTGTATATAGACAGTTCATACGGAAGCGGCAGCGGAAGTGAAGAGGCGGTAAAGTCACACCTTCTCCGTTATATGAATCTGAATTTTGATACAGCGTCCGAGGGACGCGGCTGGAGAGATCTTACAGCCTGTCATGCCGATAATGCGTCACTTGAAGAAGTGGCTCTGTCATCTGATAAAGGAGGACAGGTATTGGATTATCAGATCAACAGGTATATGAGTGTTAAGTACGGTCCGGGCAGTCTTCCGCCGTTAAATGAGGAATTGGGAGATCCGTATGGTCTGATAGGAGAATATGACGGTTATCACTCAAGGAGAGAGGCATTCAGAGAAGAGGTTTATTCGATAATAGAAGATTACAACAGATCACTCCCTCCCGATAAGGAGCCTTTTAACATAAGCAATCCGGCGGATGCCGTAGAAGATCTAAACAAGAGCAATGCACTTTTTTATGCATTGGGAGAGATCGACGGATCGGATTTTAATTCAACGCACACGGATACGCTGATAAGTCACAGATCATATAAGACCGGCGCAGGCTTAAAAGCAGACCAGTCACTTCCGGACGGCAGCGAACTTAAAACAGTAATTATTGATTATATATATGACAAATGCGGATATTACGATCATGAAAAAGATGATTCCGAATTGAAATGTGAAGTTGAATATATCCTTGAGAGAAATGCATCGGATAAGGAGAACATTGAGGAGATAGCCGAAAAGATATTCAAAATGCGATACGTGGTCAATATGTCATACCTGCTTTCAAGCGGCAGTAAAAGGGCGGAAGCGATGGCATTGGCAGAAGAAGCGACTTCGATTATCGGACTTCCGGAACTGACAGAGGCTGTCGGTTATACGATCCTTTTTGCCTGGGGATATGCCGAAAGCGCAAAAGAACTGCGGATACTTTTCGATGGTAACGGACTGCCGGCTGCTAAAAATGATCTGAACTGGAACACGCCCTTAGAACAGATCGTGGATTTTAAGGCACATCTGAATGAATATGCCGATCCGGGAGGTTCTCTTGATTACAAGGCTTTTCTGGATGGATTCCTGTCTGTTAAAGGAACGGAGGATATCAATTTCGGTCTTATGGATGTCATGGAGATGGACATCAGAAGAACACCCGGCAATTCAGGCTTCAAAATGGATGATCAGATCTATCAGTTATCTGCTGACATAAATGTATCCGGTGATTTCGGTTACGGATGCAGCATAAAGAGGTTTTATTCATATGAATAAAGGGGAGGATGGTCATGTCTTCTTGTAAAAAATCATACACACCTTTTAAATCTATTAACATTTCCCCCGCGGTTAGTCCCGCAAACTCCCGCACATTTTTTTTCGATAATTTGTTTTACAAGAAGACATCATTATCCTTCTCTTTACCGGATAAACAGCCGGAAATGGAAGCCTCGATGACGGTTGAAGCAGCACTCGCGGTACCGATCTTTCTGTTTTTCATAGCTAATATACTGTCATTATTCATTATGTATGAGCGATACTCAAATGATCTTGCCGCCCTGCATCAGAAGGGTAAGAATCTGGCCATGCTTGCGCACACTGCAGGGGACGGAGGAGACGAACTGGTGCACCTTGCCACGGAACAGGCGGTTGAGCCGCTATATAAGACAATGGGTTTTGACGGAGCCGAAACAGGTGCTTTTGTATATGTCAGGAAATGGACAGGTTACAGAGTATCATCAGATGTAAGCAGAGAAGAAGAGGAAGAATATGTATATATAACGGAGAGCGGTACGGTATATCACAGATCCAGAACCTGTCGTCATCTGAGGATATCGTTGAAAACAGTGGATGTGTCATCGATCGGAGACCACAGAAACGCACACGGAGCAAGATATACGCCCTGTGAAAAATGTTGTAACGGACAAAGTACCGGCCTTGTCTTCATAACGGATAAAGGGGACAAATACCATAACAGAGCGGACTGCAGCGGACTGAAGAGAACTATACTGACTGTCAGACTGTCAGAAGTAGGAGGTCGGGGTCCCTGCAGTCTCTGTGGAGGAACATGAGCCTGATAATTATTATGTTACTGTTGCTGATCATATCCTCGATATATGACATAAGGACACTGCACTTACCCGTATGGCTTGTATCGGCGATTATACTTTTGGGATTGACGGCCGTGATAAAAGACATTATGAGCGAAGGTCCTAATCCGGGAGCTCAGACCGTGAGGATATGTATTCTGATACTGACCCTCATCATAATGACGGCATCGGAGAAGATAAGAACAGATACTGTCGGAATAGCAGACATACTGATCCTCTGTGTCATATGCATATTATTAAGGGGTGAGATGTTGATTCTGACGCTCGGAGTCTCCTTTTTTCTGGCCGGATCATATTCAGGGATTCTCTTAATGATCAAAAAAGCAGACAAAAAGAGTAAGATAGCGTTTATCCCGTTTCTGACACTGGGAGTGGTGATCAGCCTGATGATATGTGGTTTAAAAGGAATGATATGGACATGATATACGAAGCGGATAGTGATAAGACAAGAGAAAGAGATAATATGGGCGGTTATATGACACTGGAGGCATCGGTGATCATCCCGTTATCTTTCTGCTGTTTCATACTCATAATACTGTATACATTTTACCTGTACAATCATCTTACGGTATATCAGAGCTGCTATCTGTCAGCACTCAGGGGAAGTCAGTTAAAAAATGCTTCGAACGGAGCCGTAAAGACAAAGACGGAACAAGAGCTCGGTAAGCTGCTGGATGAACAGGTATATATGTATCAGCTTGACCACACATCTTCCGTCACCGGATCGGAGATAAGAGTCAGCGCGGCATCGTTTATGTATAATCTTACATCAGAATACGGCCTGTACAATGAGAAGAGACTAAAAAGTCAGAGGTCCGTATCCTTAAAAAGGATCGATCCGGTGAGATATATCCGGGAAGCGGACTGATCCGCAGTGAACAGGTGGAATTGGAGAATATATGATAATAATACAGGAAATGGGCAGAAGTTATCTGTGTACTGACATCATGGAAGACGGAGAGTGTTCCTATATGGAACGGATGCTGACCGATAATGTGATAAGCGGGCAGCCCGTATGCCGCAGAGGGATCTTCCAGAACAGAGATGTTCTTAAATATGATATCACCAACATGAAAAACATCTGCAGGGAATATGAGAGCAAGACTATGAGTTTTGCAGAATTAAGCGGATTATTGCAGGGGATAGCGGAGCAGCTATGCAACGGTGCCGCCTATCTCCTGGATGAAGAATACTATGTATTCGATCCGGAATACATATACATCGATATGGAGACGGGAAGGCTCAATCTTATCTGTGTTCCGTATAAATGCAGAGAGAATGATATTGAAGAAAGATTTCATAAACTGGCAGATTTCATATTGGAAAAGATAGAACACAAGGAGGAGCATGCGGCCAGTATAGCCTACCAGTTTTACCGGATGTCCAAAGAAAGGCTGTTTTCCATAGCAGGCTTCTGTTCGATCATAGAAAAAGAAAATGATCTTGCAAACAGAGAGGACGGAAGGATAAGAAGAGGAACCGTTACTTCCGGGAGAATACCAGATGAGGGGTATGAACCGGGAAAAGAAAAAGATCTTGATCAATATGAAGGATCATGGGATGAAGAAGAAAGGAGTGCCGATCAGAACAGAAATCCGAGGCTTCTTCCGATCCTTGCCGGTATAACGGGAGTATTGGGAATTTCAGCGCTTGGTCTGTATCTGACCGTTGGCAAAAGAAGTCCGTATAATATACAGATATTATGTGCTGCAGTCATTTTGCCGGGAACAGCACTTCTTATCGGGATAAAACTGTTAATAGGTTTTGTCACATCGAAGAAAGAAAAGGAACTGGAAGATGAAATGACCGGGCGGACGGTATGGCCTGAGAGGGTGAACGGCCACATTGGGACTGAGACACGGCCCAAACTCCTACGGGAGGCAGCAGTAGGGAATATTGCACAATGGGGGAAACCCACCCTCCTTGCCCTTGAAGTAGTCCACGAACTTGACCAGTTCCTCATATTTGAATGTCGCATCCGCAATGTCCGAAGTCTTGACCACATCGTTGTCCTTCAGGCTCTGCA
>JAILKC010000157.1 GCA_024694055.1 Lachnospiraceae bacterium
GGAGCTGACATCTTCCAATTAGCTCTTCTCTTATCTCTTCTTCCCTTGGAAGATTTATTCTTAGGACAAATAGACATATATTACACCTCCTCCTAGAGTTACTGATCATTCATACCGTGAATCAAACACGCCTATGTATTATATGTTGCAAAAGCCATGCTTGTCAACAGTTTTTTATCATATTATCTGATCAGTTTTATTCCCGGTGTCGTTACCGGCGAATAATGCCCTGTATTCACTGGGTGTCATACCCTTCTCGCTCCTGAACACCCTGTTGAAGCTGGGTATGCTCTGGAAGCCGGAAAGCATGGCGATCTCTGTAAGCGTTCTGTCATCATGAGTCAGCAGTTCAGTTGCTTTCTCAAGTCTGATCAGATTCAGCCATTTGCTGTAGTTCATGCCGGTAACATTCTTAAATATCCTTGAAAAATAATCCTTGCTGATACCTGCCATCTCTGCCATGGAAGCCTGTGACAGATCATCTGATGTAAGATTATTCTTGATATAATCCGTAACCGACATCATACGCCGCATTATATCATCCGTATATCCGTAAGTCACCTCTTCGCTGAGTTCCGGCGCGAATTCCCCACGATGCCTGTCAAGCGTGAGCATGAGTTCCATGAGTAACATACAACACCGCAATTCTTTATCGGCACTGTCTGAGAAAAAAATATCCTTCATCTTATATGCGATCAATCCAAGTTTGGCCGCAAGTTCCGGATGCGCATTGATACATACAACATGCAGATTCCTGTAAAAATGCATGATCCTCCGAAGATCGAACAATGAGTTCATAAAGGCATTGCTAAACTGTATGACAAGCGCCTCTTCTCTGTCCGCGTCTATAACGGCATGCATCTCCATGGGCCATATAAGGACCAGATCCCCCGGAACAAGTTCATATACGTTCTGATTGACCTTGTATATATTGGTATCACCGGGCCCTACAAGCATGATCTCACCATAAGAATGCCAATGCATCTTATAGCTGCGTTCCTTATATCCCGTAGAGAGATTGAATGCGCTTACACTGTCAAAATCATATGTCTCATATCCGCTGTAATCCATCTTGTTCCCTTATACACTCGCACGATATATCGAAAGCATCGCTTCTTCATTCAACACTTTGGCCGAACCCATCTCCCCGCCTACACCTACGGCACATTTCTTCGCCATAAGCTTAAGTTCGTCTTCAGTCGGAGTAACTCCAAGTTCACGAAGATTGGTAGGCATATCAATGCTTCTGTAGAAGTCTTCCATGGCCTCTATTCCACGCAAAGCGATCTCTTCGTCCGTACCCTTATCTTCCACATCCATTACGTTAAGGGCAAACTTCTTAAATCTGGGAAGGCAATCCTTGTAGACGAATCTTGCCCAACTTCCCCATATGGCAGCAAGTCCCGCACCATGTGCAACATCATAGAGGCCGCCAAGCTCATGCTCAAGCTTGTGAGTCATCCAGTCTCCACCGTCATTGCCGCATCCCGTGAGTCCGTTATGAGCAAGACTTCCCGCCCACATGATTTCGGCACGTGCATCATAATTCTTCGGATCGTCCCTTAATATAATCGCATTCTTTTTAACCGTACGCAACAATCCTTCTGCCAGCGCATCGGTCAGTTCCATATTACCACCCTGAGTAAAATATCTCTCCATGGTATGCATCATGATATCGGTGCATCCGCATGCAGTCTGATAATCCGGAAGCGTCATTGTGAGTTCAGGATTCATGATGGCAAATCTCGGACGTCCAAAATCGCTGCTGTATCCGCGCTTAACCAGTCCCTCTTCCTTCGTAATAACCGAAGAATCGCTCATCTCACTGCCGGTAGCGGCTATCGTAAGTATTACACCCAACGGGATCGCGCCCTTAGCAGTTCTCTTATAATCATAAAAATCCCATACATCACCGTCATTGGCCAGACCATAGCCAATAGCCTTGGCCGAATCTATTGCACTTCCGCCGCCGACAGCAAGCAAAAAGTCCACCTTTTCCTTTTTGCAGAGTTCTATTCCTTCATATACGAGCCCAAGATGCGGATTCGGTACCGCTCCGCCGAGTGTCACATAACTTATCCCTGCTGCATCAAGCGTATCCGTCACACGCCTAAGAAGGCCTGAGCGAACCACGCTTCCGCCACCGTAATGGATTAAGATCTTAGTCCCGCCAAATTCCTTAACAAGCTCTGCCACCTTAGTCTCAGTGTTTTTTCCAAATATGACCTTAGTTGGGGTGTAGTACTTGAAGTCGAACATACCGAATCTCTCCTTTTCTCTCTTTGAATATGGTTGATTGTTTTGAAAATATGTATAAATGCCAAAGCATTGATAAACAGCGCTCCGATCCATGCACTTATCTCAGCATAGGCAGTAGCCCTGAATCCGATCCTTCCGATCAGGGATGATATCACGGCTATCCTGAGTATCATCTCAAGGATCCCGGAGATCATGGGAAGCAACGGTTTTCCCATCCCCTGAACAGCACTTCTTACCACAAAAAGAACATCGACAAAGATAAGCATCACTCCGCACCGCGGAAGGAACTCACACACCAAAGCTATCTGATCGGATCCCGACAAAAGTACTCCTGCAAGCTGCCTCGGAATGAATATCATGAGCGAGCCCAACGTCATATATGCAAAAGCCGATATTCCGATGCACACCATAAGCCCCTGTCGTATCCTTCTGTACTGTCCTGCGCCGTAATTCTGACTGGTGTATGCACTCATGGCGCTTCCGGCAGTCGAAGCCGGATTCATAAAAAGATTCAAGTATTTGCTGCACGCCGCATAAGCAGCCGTATATACCACTCCGAAACCATTGACAAAGTACTGGACCACCATGCACCCTACTGCAGTAATGGAATTCATAAAAGCCATCGGAAGGCCGTTTTTAAGAAGTGCCACAAACACACGACCATTATCGGCAAAATGTCGCTTCTCCAATCTGATAAACGGTATCTTTCCAAGTCTTCCTATACATATGATCGAAGATACCACCTGTGAGAATATAGTCGCAATAGCTGCACCCTCGACTCCAAAATGAAAGACAAAGATGAAAAGACTGTCAAGCGTAAGATTGAGGACAGATGATGCCATAATGGCTTTAAGCGGTGTCCTGCTGTCTCCAAGCGCCCGAAGTACGGATGCAGAAATATTATAACATATACCTGTAAACAAACCACCAAAAATAATATTTCCGTACCTAAGACAATCCTCTACAATAAGAGAATCGGTCCTCAAAAGTTCAAGAGCATGCGGCAGAAATATCACGCTAAAAACCGAAAGTGTCGCTGCAAGCACAATTCCAAGCTCTATAACTCCCGCAAGTCGATGCTTAAGTCCCTCTTCATCTCTCGCGCCAAAGCTCTGCGCTATAAGCACGCCAAAACCATTGGCCAATCCGAACGAAAAGCCGACGATAAGAAAAAACAGGGAACCCATATTCCCTACTGCAGCCAGGGCATTATCACCCAAGCCCTTGCCCACTATCCACGTATCCGCAAAGTTGTAAAACTGCTGCAGCATACTGGTAAGCAATAACGGCCAGTAGAACGACAGTATCAGACTGACCGGATTACCCTTTGTGAAATCTATAACCTGCTTTTTAGATGAATTTATTGCCATATCACTCATTCTATTACACCTCAAGGTGAGTATAGAGTATATGGCCGTCACTAACTTCTTATTTTTTTAAATGGGGTTTTTCATTTTTTGCTACTATAAACATTGAACAACGCAATGAGGAATGTTATCATTACGTCATAAACGGAGGAATTCGCATGAAGCAGATCATTTTACTTACAAGCGAGAAAGATAAATACGAACCGATCTTCAAAGAAAACGGCTACTATGTCACATGGTGTCCCATGTCCATAGAAGAACTGATCAAAGTCAGAGATCATTCGGATGTGATCTTCGTATGCGCTACCGATGAGAACAGTGAGTTCCTTAAAGATATGGGACTGTATCTCCGTGACCTCTGTATAGAATCGGAAAAGATATTGTATATATACGGGAAACGTGAAGCCATTCAGATCCTTCGTTCCAGGATACCTACAATATATATCCAGCAGACCGAATTCTCCGATGCAAAATCCCTGCCCGTCATGCTTAAAAGCCTTTCCGAACTCAATGAAGCTTCTTCATCAGACAAACCGGGATTGCTCATAATCGATAATGATAATGAATATATAGGTCAACTGCGCACATACCTCGAACCTCACTATCAGGTATATGTAAGCCACTATGATATGCGTGAGGCCGTCGGCTTACTCAGGCTGTCCAAATTGGTCCTTATGGGTTTCAGAGAAAAACACTCATTGCTCGATATCATGGACTTCTTCCGCGTTGCTGCACGAAGGAAGATATCTGAAGGACTTCGTGTATATTACCTTGCCTCAGATGATGAAGAACGCAACAGAATCAATGCAGGAAGCGAAAAAGGCAATCTTGCTTTCTCAAGAGTCACTGATCCGGCGAGACTTGCGCATTTCTTTATCAATTTAAAGCACACACTGTAAAAGTGACTGTTCAATATCCATCCGCAACAATATATTTAAGATGGCAATCCGCTTTTATTCTCTGTTCTTAAGCACTTGTGCCGGAGTATACTTATTAAGTTTGGTGGTAAGCAACATACTTATCACTGTGTAGCATATCATGATACCCATATACAATATGGCGTAATGATACCATTTGAATTCAAGATGCATGCAACAACCGACATTGGCAATGAATATCGGAAAAAGCCTGTCTATTACAGCCTTGGCTATCGGTATACTTATAACAGCTCCGAGCATTATCACCAGCCTGTTGCCATCCAAATACAGTTTTTTAACTTCCCTGCCGTTATATCCGAATATCTTAAGTAATGATATTCCGAATCCCGCTCTGTCTATCATCACGGATGTCATAAGATACATCACTATACAGAATATCACCACAGACATTGTGATAAGCATAGTGACCATGGGTGCCATGAGATCTGAGAATATGCTTGATGATTTCTCTATATCCTCTTTACTCGTGACACAGTACAGTCTGCCATCATCAATATCAAGTTTTGTATCAGCCATTACCGCATTATAATAGTCATCTTCCTCTCCGAAGAGTTCCCTCATGTTCTCTATGTCCATAAACACCGTGAGTCCTACGGAATACGGAACCACATCAGCCACCGTAAACGCATAATCTATATCATTGGCATTGTCAGTAAGTATGATCTTATCTCCCACCCCCACATCATATCTTGCCGCCACGGCATCAGATGCCACGATCTTATTCTTTCCTTTTACCGGTGTTACATCTATATACGGATTGTCATCATCAATACCCATTACCGTCACATCAAGGGTGTATCCGAATCTCTCCTTTTTTAAGGAAGTTATATAGCATGCTTCTCCGCCCTCAGGTACATCCTTTGTGGGGTATTTATATGTGTACATATACTCATATCTCGTATCCCGGCACGAGAGTTCACCAACACTCTTACAAAGCACATAGCAATCCATTCCAAGCATGAATATCAGTAACGATATTATCATACCCGCTGTCACGGTAAGTGCTATCCTTCTTTCCCGAAGCATCTGTCTTATCTTGAACTTCCTCATAAAAGGCATATCAGGAAGTCTTATATCTTTCACCTTGCTTGCCTTCTGTTCGTTCTTAATAAGAGACAGGGCCGTTCTTGACAAGCTTTTATTGATCACCAGACTGTTGACGATCACCGATACCACAGGCGGCATGATCACAGCATAAACTATGAGATACGGTGGGACTATCCTGTCAAACCATGGGATGGAATAATACTCATATGAATCCGACATCTGCCAGCTGCTCCCCAGACCGCTCAGACCTACAGCAGCTCCGGTCAATCCGCCAAGGAAAGATATCAAGGTAGGCAAAAAGATATAATGACCCATCAGATCCCTCTTCTTTACCCCGAGTGCATACAGAGCACCGATCACACTGCTTTCCTCCTGTATCTGATGTATGACAAACACCGACAGCACATATGTAAAAAGAATGATGACTATGATACCGGCCACCATACCTATGGTCTTATTGATCTCAATATCACCTGATGCTCCGCCTATCCTTAGGTTATCATCTTTTAAAAGAAACGCTGTTATATTGTCCGGTGACTCCGAGAATATCTCATCCATCATATCGTCGGACTGTTCCTTAAGTTCCTTCACTCCGTCGCGAAGTTCATTAACTCCGTCGTAAAGCTCATCCACACCGTCCGAGAGTTCTGTTGAACCATCATATGCTTCATTGATGCCATCATTCAATTCACCGGCCCCATCGTAAAGATCATTTACTCCATCGGAAAGTTCATCAGTTCCATCCTTAAGTTCAACCACTCCATCAACAAGTTCCGATGTACCTTCATGAAGTTTTCCGCTGCCTTCCCTAAGCGCTACGGTTCCGTCCAAAGCCTCAAGTGCACCGGCATTAAGAAGCGATGCACCGTGTGATATCTCACCGACGGCATCAGTATAAGCCTTTGTACCTTCTACATACTCCGCAATTTTATCAAGGCTGCCCCTTAATTCTCTTATCGAAGAGGCATCTGCTCCCGCACCCTCAACCATTGCAATAACATCAGAAAGCACATCTGAATAATTGTCTCTGTTAAGATCCGCCGAGGGCGCTCCCATAGGCGCTATTTGAGCATTGATACTTGACTCTGCCATGGAAAGCACGCCATCAAATATGGATGCTGCTCCATCTGTCAGCTTTCCGTTATTTTCCTCCAGTTCATGAAGCGCATCATCAAGTTCATTGGCTCCCGACTTAATATCCGCCATACCGTTCCATAAGGAATGTGCTCCATCATGCAGATCCTTACTTCCATCATTAAGTTCTGTCGCGCCATCATACAATTCCTGCACTCCATCCGTATATTCAGCCACACCGTCTTTTAATTCCACGGTCCCGTCTAAAAGCTCATCACCGCCGTCTTTTAAATCTTTCATACCGTCAGAGAGTTCTTGGGTCCCGTCTTTTAACTCCACAACTCCGTCATAGAGTTCATCCACGCCATCTGTAAGATCATCTATTCCCTCCATGATCTCATCTCTTTTACCGTATGTATCATCAAGCATCTCTCTATAGTACGGATCATCCACCGATTTATAATCAAAGTCAAAGTCTTTGATCATATTCTTAAGATCATCTGAGGTCATGGCCCCGTTGAGTACAAATGCATAGGTCAGATCTTCCGTTCCCGCATCGCACGCTTCCTTAAAATGTGCATACCCTTCAGGCGTGACAAATCCCACACCAAATGCTCTGCTGTCTACGGAAGTATCTGACAGATTACGGTACGGTGCATCATAATCCACCGTACTTCCTATACCGCATATATTCACATCCGTGTCACCGATATGCAGCCTATCTCCTATTTTAATATCATGCTCTTCGCAATATCTCTTCTCAAGTACTATCTCATCCGTACCTTTTGCATAATCTCCGTCATCAAGCACTACAAGATCAATCAGTTTTCTGTTTTCAAATATCCTGAGTACAGATCCATCATCGAGTGTAACATCATAACTTAAATGCGGTTCGAATGACACTCCTGTCATCTCTATCTCCTTTAACTGCCTGTCAGTCAGTTTGGTAAATACGGTTACCTGACCATCTTCAAGATTACTTGCGATCTGATTGTCCACGGTGCCGTTAATGACTGTCTCCGCCGCATCCACTAACGCGATCACTATGTACATGCAAAGCACGATCATCAGATACAGTGACACATATCTGAAAAACGAAGCCCTTATTTGCCTTGGAAATCTCTTTCTTAACACCCTGTTCATCAC
The DNA here is from genome assembly GCA_024694055.1 of Lachnospiraceae bacterium. GTDB lineage: Bacteria > Bacillota > Clostridia > Lachnospirales > Lachnospiraceae > Colinaster. Next base: position 7,832 of record JAILKC010000157.1, read on the forward strand.
AGATCCTCCAGTTCAGATGCCGGTACCCTCACATCATTTAAATACTCTTTTTTAACCAGTCCGTCCTTAAGGAAAATGACCTTATGCACCATGTTCTTTATAGAATTGTTATGAGTGACTATAAGCATTGTCGTCCCATACTTTTCATTGATCTTCTCAAGCAGAATAAGGATATCTCTGGATGTATTGGAATCAAGGGCTCCCGTGGGTTCATCACACAGTAAAAGCTTGGGATTCTTGATAAGCGCCCTTGCTATGGCGCATCTTTGTTGCTGTCCTCCCGATAGCTGAGACGGAAATTTATTCTGATGCTCTGTAAGTCCAAGGACATCCAAAAGTTCGTCCATATCCAGCGGATCTTTGGTGAGATACTCGCATACCTGAATATTCTCTTTTACCGTCAGATTCGGAACAAGATTATAGAACTGAAAAATGAATCCGAGATTATCTCTTCTGTAGTCCGACAGTACTTTATTTCTCATGCCGAATATCTCCGTACCATCTACCGTTATGGATCCGCTGTCCATAACATCCAGGCCACCGATGCAGTTAAGCAATGTGGATTTACCGGAGCCGGATGTGCCCTGTATTACACACATCTGTCCTTTCTCCACTCCGGTATTAACTCCCTTGAGCACCTGAACATAGCTTCCGTCATATCCATAGCTTTTCTTTACGTTTTTGATCTCCAGATACATATTCATCTCTCCATTCTTTGTATAATTATCTGCCTAGTACGATATGGTTTTGTTTTTTACATAACATTGTTATGTAATTGTTATTTTTTATCCGCTTATCTCAGACAGGCACTGGAGCCGGCAGATCAAAGCGGATTAAGTATTAATATATATGATCAGTTATTTTTTACCATCACAAGATCTATCCATCCTTTGGTAAGATAATTTAGGATGCTTCTAAGTCTGCACTTGGCAATTTCCTTATCTTTCTCATGTTTTATCACTTGTATATAAGCATCTATCGAAATATGGGACATCCAATGCGACATATATTCATCGGATGTATAACCCTTAAGCCCCGACAGCATATAAGGCACCGACTCCTCCAACAGCTTTACAAAATCATCAACCACATGTTCATATACCGTATTCTCCGATCCGTTAAGCGCGAGCATGAAATTGTCGTAATACCTGTATATATGTTCAGTTATCATATCACTGACATCAGAGTGATCCACCTCGATATCATCGAGGGATTTAAGATTCGACATGAATTCTGCATCTTCCGAAAAATGCTCAAACAGGATCTTCTTAAGTTCATTTATAGGCGGATCAACTATTGCAGCAAAAAGATCTGCCTTATTATCAAAGAAGAAATACAGCGCACCTGTAGTCACGCCCGCACTCGCGCATATGGTTCTAAGCGAAGCCTTATTGTATCCCTTCTCCAAGAATTCTTTTTTAGCTGCATTTAACAGTAATTCTTTCTTTTCGTAATCGCTGTCCGATTTCATATATATCCTTTCGATTGGACCAGGGGGACGGGGTTGGTGGTCCATTTTCGTCCAACCCGAATAAATAACGCTGTTACGTAACAACGTTATTTAAACATTATTCTTTTAATTTGTCAATAGTCTGTATCTTTTTTCATCAGAATGTTTAAAGGCAGTTCATGTTATACAAAAAAACGGATCACCTTACGTGATCCGTTTTAATGTAATAAACTTATCTCAGTAATCTCTCGGGTTTACTCCCGTGATCTTTTTAAAGGCCGCGGAGAATTTACTGGCATTATTATATCCACACATCCCCGCGATCTCGGTTATCGAGTACCTGTTATCAAGTAACAGATTCTTGGCTTCCTGTATCCTCACCTGTGTCCTGTACTCAAATATCGTCATGCCATACATCTGCTTAAACACTTTCTGAAGTGTCGTACGGTTAAGTTTAACTCTTTCAGACAGTTCCTCTATCGATATGCTTGACGCGATATCCGTCCCAAGTATCTTACGAGCCTTATGCACCTTATTTTCAGTATCTTTGCTGAAATACTGCCTGTCAGTCACTTTTTTTCCTTTGACATCCACTGTCGCTATGATAAGCTGATAGGTCAGAAGCTTTCTGTAATAATCGCCGTTTTTATCCGGAAGTCGCATCATCTCACCAAATATAGTCTTAAGCATATCCGTTGCAGGAAAGATTATGCAACTGTCCACGTCCAGTACATCCGAATATATCCTATCCCGATCAAACACCGCGGTATCAAATACTCTGTTAAGCTCATCCGTCAGTTCGTCAATGCATAATACAATACTTATACAGCGCATTCCTTTATCCCCGACTCTGCAATCTTTTGTTGCAACCCGGCTGTTAAAGATGCACACATCTCCTGTATCGGCAGAGGCAAACTGTCTGTTTTCCATTTCAAATTCTGCATGTCCTTCGACCATATACATGATCTCGATGTATTTTATGAACTGCTTCTGTTCCTGATAACCGGGATAGTATCGCTCTATTTCGGAATAAATATAATATATTCCTTTTGACACATTGTATCTGCGCATAATACCTTCACCGGTATCACTTTTTAATCTGTATGTCTGTTCATTTTCTCTTGATGATATCAGATGCATGTATTTATTGAACAGTTCGCTCGCATCTATCGTGCCGTCATCATTCTTTTCCAAAGCAGTCATATTGTCATCCATTCGTTCACCATTTTATGCAGCAGCCGCTCTTTTCACGCCGCCGCTTATCTTGCTTTCCTTTTCCTCTTTTCTCATTCCCTTAAACGAAGATGCCATAAGGCCGATTCCCATTATCAGGACTACAAGATCGGTTATCAGCTGCGCGTAGAACACTCCCTCCACATTGTGATAGAAAAATCTCGGAAGGATTACTACCAGGGGAAGGAACAGGAGGACCTGTCTAAGCAATGCCATCGCTGCTGCTGCACCGCCCTTTCCTACAGCCTGGAAGAATGTAATCGCAAGGATGAGTATTCCGTATGCTATATACATTGTAAACAGGATACGAAGCATCGGCGCACCTTCCGCTACTATTGCCGCGTCCGTGATAAACATTGAAAGCATGGCCTTGGGTGCAAGCATGATGGGAAGGTAGAATACAAGCGCAAGTACCGTGGCAGCTATCATAAATGTCTTTGTAAATGCTCTCACTCTGTCATAATTTTTAGCTCCGTAATTGGTGCCTACCGCCGGCTGGAATCCCTGGCTTATTCCCCAAAGCGGAATGAACGCGAATGCCTGAAGACTAAGCGCTGCTCCCAATATAGTCTGCCAATTGCCGCTTCCCCATCGCTCAACAGTATTATACATTATGGTCTGCTGTACCATTGTCATGACCTGCATGAGCATGGCTGATACACCCACACCTATAACAGGTTTAACCAGTGATCCGTCTACCTTTACCTTGTTAATTCTCACCGTATCACTCTTCTTTACGAAATACCAGAGAGTATATACTGCCTGAATGATCTGAGCCGTAATCGTGGCATAAGCGGCTCCGAGTATACCGTTCCCTCTCCCCATAACAGTGATCATTATAGGATCGAGTATGATATTGATGATTGCACCGGCCGCCATTATCGACATGGCAATCTTAAGTTTTCCCTCTCCCCTCATCACCATATTGGCTGACTGTGAGAAGTTAACAAAAAGTGATCCTATGAATACGATCTTTAAATATCTGTTTGCTTCGTTTAAGATATCTCCTTTTGCACCCGCAAGAGTCAAAAGATTGGGTGTAAAGATCATTCCGACAGCTGTGATGATTATCGAAAAGATAAGTATAAGCGCCACAAGATTGCCCATGATCTTATCTGTTGTTTCTTTATCGTTCTGCCCTATCGCACGTGAAAGCACCGAAGCCGAACCTGTTCCGATCAACGTCGCAACGCCGGTATTAAGCAGTGTAAATGGATACGAAACTTTAACAGCCGTCATGGCTTCGGGTCCAACCATCCTTCCTACAAAGACCGCATCCATAAAGTTATACAGTCCTATTACCACCATACCAAGTATGGCGGGTACGCTCAATGAGAGCATAGTCTTAAATACGTTTCCGTATAAAAGATTGTCTTTAGCATCGTTTTGTTTGCTCATTTATACTATTCCTCCTCGTATTATATCTCAGTTAGCTCTTGCTAACCATATAGGAGTATATATTTAATCCGATCTGCAATTCAACTCCATTAGACAGCTGATACTCCAATCTGCAACCGAATTTGTATTATGCAATCTGCCAATTCTCCGCAGCCTGACGGATCTTTACAAATCCCGCGTATTTTCCGCCGAGATTTATAAGTTCCTCATGTCTGCCTTTTTCAATGATGTGACCGTCATCCACAACAAGAATCTGATCTGCAGCTTCGATCGTTGCAAGTCTGTGAGCTATTATGATCACCGTCTTGCCCTTGGACAATTCGGTAAGTGCTCCCTGTATCAGATGTTCATTCTCAGGATCTATGCTGGCCGTGGATTCATCCAGGATTATTATCGGAGAATCTTTAAGTATTGCTCTTGCTATTGAGATACGCTGTTTCTGTCCTCCCGAAAGCGTACCTCCGCCTTCTCCGATAACAGTATCATATCCATCAGGCAATTCCATTATAAAATCATGACATCTGGCTTTTTTCGCTGCCTCGATCATCTCTTCTTCAGTCACATTATCACGTCCGAAGCAGATATTCGCCCTTATGGTATCGTTAAACAGATATACATTTTGAAACACCATTGAAATATTGAAAAGCAGACTGTCAAGACTATATCTTTTTACATCTGTTCCGCCCAGTTTTATGCTGCCGTCGGTAACATCATAAAATCTTGCTATAAGATTACATATTGTAGTCTTACCGCTGCCTGAAGGACCGACGATCGCTGTAGTACTGCCCTGCGGTATGGTAAATGTCACATCCTTAAGCACCTTCCTGTTTTCCGTGTTGTTTGCATCGGAATATGAAAAGCCGACATTTTCAAACTCTATATCATATGTTCCGGGTATGATATCCTCGCCCTCGGCATCTAAAAGTTTTGCATCAGAGAATGTCTCCATCTTATCAAATGCATTGTTTATCACCGACAGTACATGCGCACTGTCTGCAATAGGCTCAACCGAATTAAAGATTGACATCGACAGGAAAGAGACTATAAGAACCATCGGCAATTCCATCCTGCCGGCAAGTCCCGCATACATTACAGCAATTACCATCCATACGCTTGCAGCCTTTAAAGCAAATATATGAAGACAATTATACGGAATGAATCCGCACTCTATCTTAAGAGCTATCTTTTTTGCTCCACTGCATGCTTCAGTAAAATCTTTTACCGATGCTCCTTCCATCCCAAACGATTTTACAACCGGAAGGCCTCTCACATATTCAAGCGCCGCTCTTGTCAGTCGCTCGTTTTCAGCATTTAAAACCTTTGTATTATCCGCACTGTGCTTTGAGATCATAAGAAGGAATATAAAGGATACCAGTACTCCCAATACCGCTATGAGAGCACATTCCGGTATAACAAACAGCATAAAGAGAAGGATACACAAAAAGCTCAGATATCCGCCGACAAATCCGTCCACCATCCTAATACCCATGTTCTCAAGGGTTGCAAGCCCGGTGGTGATTGCATTTAATATGGCTCCAGTGTCATTAGTCTGAAAATATCCCAAAGATACTCTTTTAAGTGCTTCACCTATCTTCAGGCGATCTCTTGCAACGAGTTCATAACCGATCTTTTCATGAAATCTTGCTTTGAGGTAATCAAAAAGGAATCTTGCAAGTACCATGATCAATATAAGAGCAAAGCTTTTTATCCACAATGACGGATCAACGGTATTGCCTTTATTCAGATCCTCTATTATATTTCCCGTCACCATACCTGCATATGCCACGGGTGCTGCTGCAGCCCAGGACGAAAAAAATGAAAACACAAATCCTATGAAAAGACTTGCTTTAAATCCTTCGCACCAGTCTATGATTCTCTTTACTGTCCTAAACATTTTACGCCTCCTTTACATTGCCGGCAGCCCAATTCTTCGCACCGATATGCGCCTGCCACATTCTTTGATAAAGTGGTGATTTTTCCATCAGTTCTTCCTGACTACCCTCCGCTTCAATCCAACCATTATTCAGTACCACGATATTGTCTGCGTTCTTAATTGTCGAAAGTCTGTGAGCTATCACAAGCAATGTTTTGCCTTTTGTAAGATTGGCTATAGATTCCTGTAGTTTTGTCTCATTTTCCGGATCGGTAAAAGCCGTAGCCTCGTCAAGTATCACGATCGGTGCATCTTTAAGCATCATTCGCGCTATCGCAATTCTTTGTCTCTCTCCTCCCGACAGTCTCTTACCCGCCTCTCCTGCCGAAGTATTATATCCATCCGGGAGTTTAAGGATAAAATCTTCACAGCAAGCGGCTCTGGCTGCCTGCATAACTTCCTCATCCGTCGCATCAGGTTTTCCCAGTCTGATGTTTTCCATGATCGAACGAGAGAAAAGGAAATTATCCTGTGTCACAAAGCTCACTATATCCGCCAGATCTGTGACACTTATATTCTTTATGTCTATGCCACCGATCTTAATACTGCCTCCTGTTACATCCCAGAATCTCGCTATCAGTTTGGCAACCGTGGATTTGCCTCCTCCGCTGGGGCCTACCAAAGCCGTG
>JAILKC010000175.1 GCA_024694055.1 Lachnospiraceae bacterium
AACACCATTATATTTTATACTACAGCCAGTCCACTTGTGAAATAGTGATTTATTATTGCATTTAGGGCAAAACAAAACATCGGTTCCGTTTTTTACCGGGGATTTTCCACCGCTTACTCCTTCCAATGCATAATCATCCAGCTTCAGATTTTCCGGGTTATTGTTTTCCATGATTGTCTCCTTTCAGAAAAAGAATTTGGGTTGATGTTATGTTTCATCATTATATTATACGAAGTAAAAATAAATGTGGCAGATTTTTTTAAAAACGCGTAAATTGCCAAAGTAAATGCAACTCCCAAACGTGCAGTTACCTTGGCAAGTGACCCTCATTATAAAAGTGGGAGACTCATAAAGTGAATCTCCCGCTTTCGTAACTTATATATGTATTTCACAAATCATGAACTTTAGTATGCAAGCTCATATGTGCCAAGTACTCCGATAGGGAACATCACTCTTCCGTTAACAGCTGGTACAGTGCCAAGTCCCAAACGTCTGCCATTAATGACAAAGAACAACTGTACACTCTTTACATTGTCAGGAACAGTCGTGTGCAATGCGGTAACTGTATTCAATGAAGCATTGCTGCTAAATGCGATCGTCTTACCATTTGCATTCGTCTGTACCCTTGAAGCCACATTAAGAGAATCCTGTCTTGATCCGGAGCCACCGCTGAATGTGAGCCCAATTCCACTGCCGGTAAGCACATGCATGGGTGATGCGGATTTCGAAAGCGCCTTAAATGTATCCGCAGGTATGGTAGCATTAGCACCTGTAAGAGTCACCTGCACAGGATCGCTCTTGTTGCCCGTGAGCGGCGCAGCCTTAAGCGCATTATCAAGCGAATTCCATGAGGTAATGCTCTGCCCGCCTGATGTAGTGGCAGTCATTGCGGGAGCCGCAGGAGCAGATGCTGCAGGTGTACTGCTCTCTGAAGATGTATCCGATGAAGAACTGCTTGAAGAAGAGCTCTCTGATGAACTCTCAGTCGAGCTGTTCTCTGTTGATGATGAGCTTCCGCCCGAGTTCCCCTCTTGCGTATGACCATCAGCATATATCGTTACCTTTGCTGATTCTACGCTGTTATCGTACCTCGTATAATCTCCGCTCACTGCAACAACGTAGATCACCATATCATCAAAGTTATCACCCGCGGTATGACCGCTTACATTATATGTAGTCTCAGTGACCTTGTAGGAATTAAAGTACTGAGTCTCATATCCGGACTTATGAGATTCGCAATACACCATATACCCGTCTGCATTATCTACGGCATTGTAACTTACAACAGCATATTTATTGGCATCAAGCGTCACTCCGCTAATCGTAGGTGCGGCAAGTCTCTGCGGTGCAGCCGTATAGTCAAAAGAGCCGCTCTTAAATGAGAACGAAGAACCGTAGCCCTGTGTCGATGTCGACAGATTATCCCAATTATTGCCAAGCGATGTTTGTAAAGCATTAAACTCCGCATTGGTCTTACAATAGATCACATACCACTTATAGGTTCCCGTTCCGCCCGAAGCAAGGTATTCTCCGTACGAAAAATCCCCACTTCTACATTCTCTGCCGGACTGTACAGATCCACCCGGATATTTCAATATAACGGTCAGGTTTTCTCCGGAACCTGAAACCTCATATGACAGAATACCTGTCGTAGTATTTACGGATACACTGTCCACGCTTAATGAAGTAGTCGCCAATACATCACTCTTAGGAAGGATAAGCGCAAAAGCTGCAATAACGGCAGCAGCTATTATGCGTACGCGACGCGACCCCTCCCGATTTCGCTTGATCATAATATTCATCTGACCTCCTTAATGTCTTTCTGTCTTATGTCCGGCGCCTCTTCGGACTGCGCCGATAATCCGCGCGGTCCAAATCGGCAACCGTAAAGGTAAGAATTATAACTTTTAAAATTCTATCCCATGTCAGATGATAAAAATATGCACTATATTATCCTGATTATATAAAATATTATCCTTTTTAGAACCCGACTCATAACCGGCGATGGCTCATACTGCCTGCGCCCCGGCAGGAAGTCTGACAGTTACGGTTGTTCCGACACCTTCCTCAGATTCAATATCCAGGCCATATTCCTGACCGCACACAAGTTTTATACGCTTTTGCACATTAACAAGTGCAATATGCTTAAGATCCGTATCAGTAAGCTCATCATCCGAATCAAGCCTTTGTCTTAGATCTTCAAGTTTTTCCATTGACATACCGCGGCCGTCATCTTTTATAACAATATGCAGATCACCATCCACGTCGGCACTTATAATCACCCGGCCTTTTCTGCCTGCAAGTCCGTGCACGATGGCGTTCTCAACTATAGGTTGCAGCAACATGCGCGGTATATGGTATTCATCTGCTGCATCATCAGATTCAATAGCAAAATCCACTATATCGGGATATCTTATCTGCATAATCGACACATACTGTTCCAGGACCCGGTATTCCTCCATAAGAAATATGTATTCATCACCGGCATTGGCATATCGAAGCAATCCCGAAAGCTTATCACATATTCCCGCAGCCGTCTGTTTGTCTCCTTTATTGATCAATGCTCTTATAACATTAAGGGTGTTAACCGTAAAATGTGCACTTATCTGCTTTTTCAAAAGCGACATCAGTGTCCGCTCGGCAGCAAGTTCCGATTCCTTGATCTTCATATCGGACTCATACAGCTTACGATCACGCTCTTCTATACGTTCAAGCGTATCATTGATATGCTTAACAAGATCATCGAAGTATTCCTCTCCCGTCACGGGAAGCGGACTGTATGGAGCATCCACGGTATTTTTGATGATTTTATTGACAGGCTCCACTATATGGTCTCTTAAATACCTGATAAAAATCCCGATGACTAAAAGCATGATAAAAACAGAAAAAGGCAGAGCTATGCTTAAATATCTCTCAAGCCTCTCGGGAACCATATTCGTACAGTATATGTGAAGTTTGAATCCCGTAAGCCCAATTGCTCTCTCTCTGTAAAATACGCTCTCTTCAGCCAATTGCTTAAGTTCCGCATATTCAATATCCTCATTTGAGCTTAAGATCTCATCGTCTGCCGATATGGCCACACCTATGTAACCGATGTCATTATATGATGATATCAGTTCATTAAGTCTGCTCTCTTCCATCAAAAGGACCACATATCCGCATCTGTCAGTTCCGGTATTTATCTTTTCACTACAGCCTATATAAGTCGTGGAATCGACCGTAACAGTGATGATACTGTCATTTTCACTTACAAGATAATAAATTCTTCTGGCCGCAGTATTGGGCACCTGTCCTTTGATCCTGTAAAACAGGCCATCCGGTCTGAACACGATCGCATTATCAGCAGGATTATAATTGCCGATTATACTCGCTGCTCTTGTCGCTGCCAGCCTTCCTTTTTCATAGAACTCTT
>JAILKC010000062.1 GCA_024694055.1 Lachnospiraceae bacterium
TGAAACAGGATAACATGGTGAATATGGATACCAGAACCGTGTTGTCCTGCATACCTTATGTTCTTTTAGGAAATGATGCAGATGTTCCGTTTAAAAATAAATCATATTTTTATAAGACCGCATGGAATCTTGACAGAAAGACGATCGTCGAACTTTATCACAGGATAAATGATTATAAGATGCTACACAGACCCAAAACTGAGATCGTAAGACTGGATGAGCTTAAGTCATGGTCTATGAAAGATAACGAATTTGCCTGCAACGGAGATTATCCTTTCAATGTCATTTTCTGTGAAATATCCATAGAGGGCAGGGAAGTCACAAACTGGAGACAACCTCTTTTTGCATCCAACGGAATAGCCACATTCGGGCTTATATGCTGTGATGATGAGGGTATGATCAAATTTCTGGTGCAGATCAAACCCGAAATAGGATGTTTTGATTTGGTTGAGATTGGACCTACAATTCAAAGAGAATTCAGCATGTGTCCACGGTTAGAATCAGATATTGTCGAAAGGATATTTACAGAGAAACTGAAGACGGGAACCGGAATAATAGCCGATTGTATACTATCGGAAGAAGGTGGAAGATTCTACCGTGAACAGAACAGAAATGTGATAATTAAGGTTGATAAGGCAGAGATAGGAGATCTCCCGCCAAACTATGTGTGGAGTGATTATGGGACATTGAATATACTTACGCAGGTCAATAACTGCCTGAATATTCAACTGAGAAATTTGTTGTCATTATTGGAATTATAAGTAAGCGTAAGATTATACGGTTGGTGCACTATGAGAAAAATACGTGTGGCGGTGCTGGGCCCTTCTGATATAGCTAGAAGGAGAATGATTCCGGCAATAATAAAGAGCGAATATTGCGAATATGCAGGGGTGGCTGTAGCGACTGCTGAAGAGAGAACATTCAGTCATGAGAAGTCTTTTTCAGATGAAAAGCAAATTAGCCATGATAAGGGACTGGTAAAGGCTGCCGAAATACAGGGAGAATATGGCGGAGAAGTATATGACGGATATATGGATATGCTTAAGCAAAACGACATAGACGCGGTATATGTCGCTTTGCCTCCTGCACTGCACTACAGATGGGGGTTGGAAGTACTTAAGAACGGTAAACATCTTTTGATGGAGAAGCCTTTTACAACTGACATAAAGGATACTGAAACGCTTATTTGCTGCGCTAAAGAGAACGATTTGGCAGTAATAGAGAATTTTGGTTTTAAGTATCATGATCAGATGGTAAAGATACATGAGATGATCGATTCGGGAGTGATTGGAGACATAAGACTTATAAGGAGTAACTTTGGCTTTCCGCACAGAGCAAAGGATGACTTTAGGCATAACAGTGCTTTGGGAGGGGGAGCATTGCTTGACTGCGGATGTTATACCATTAAGCTCATTCAGGAGCTGATGGGATCTGATATCGATATAGTTCAGGCTTCTCTTTTTGGATTGCCCGATCATGAAGTGGATATGTATGGGGTCATCACTGCTGTGGATGAAAATGGAACAACGGCGCAACTGTCATTTGATATGGATCAACAGTATTGTTGTGAGGTTGACATATGGGGAAGTAAAGGAAGTATATCGTCTAATAGGATATATACTGCGCCGGCGGACTACGAGACTGAACTAAGAGTTTGCTCCGGTATGGACAGACAGACGGTTAAGATCGGACCTGTTGACCAGTTCCTTAAGACGGCTGACAAACTTGCTGTAATGGCACTTTGCATGGAAAGTAAACAGGAAATATATGATGAAGTGATCAGGCAGGGCAGATTGGTGGAAAAATGCATATCACTGCAGAGTAGAGCGGAGTACTGACATGAACAGACTGAAAAGCAGTATGTATGACAATATCTTTGTGATACTGTTGTTTTCTTTTATGATGGCTATATTTGCCCCTTTCGAGATTTATCTAAGCAACAAGGGGTATTTTTTCTTTCCGGGGACAAATATGCTGGGAATATCTGTATTGTGCTTTGTAATAGCATTTGTTGTTACAGGAGGTATACTTGTAATCTTGAGTTTTTTTGGAAATGCGGTATACAGATTTGCTGCAGGCTGTTTCTTTGGAGGAACGATAGCGCTTTATCTTCAGGGCAACTGGGATGCAACGGATTATGGTGCATGGAATGGGTCTGAGATAGATTGGAGCCGATTTAGAATACAGTTTTATATTTTCCTGTGTATCTTTATTGTGCTGATACTCGGATGTGGTATTTTTTCTTTATGTAAGTCTGCTTATTTTATTAAGATAAGCAGACTTATCAGTATATTTGTTACAGCAATCCTTTTTGCAACATTGGTCGTATTGCTGATCACAAACAGAGGATTATCCAAGGAAAAGGAATACATATGCACTACGGAGTATGAACTTGAATTGTCATCGGATAGGAATATGCTGATACTTATTCTTGATGCATTTGACTCCAAAGAGTATGAAAAGATAATTAGCAGTGATCAGGGAAGAGAATATTATGATGCTTTGGCGGATTTCACTTATTATCCGGATACTGTGACCGGCTTTTCATCAACCGATATGTCTCTTCCGCAGATAATAACGGGGGAGGGATACAAAAATGAGCAGTTATTCGGTGATTTCCTCAATGAGGCCTATGAAGAATCCAAATTCATCAACTGGCTTGATCTAAATGGATGGGAAAAGTGTGTATATTCGGATTCTCTTATGCCGCAGGGTAATGATGGCTTTGGGATAAAGAACAATCATCTGCTAAAAAGAGTTGCATCCGACAGAAAAGAACTGATGTATTACATGTATACGATGGTAGCCTTTAGATACATGCCGCAGCCCATAAAGAATCATTTCTACTTCTATGCTGACAACATAAAAGGTAATCTGAATATGGTAAAAGGAGAATATGAACCATACAAATGGGGTAATATGCTCTTTTATGACAAAATAGACGAATTGAGTGCCGAAAAAGAAAATGATGTATTTCAACTGATCCATATAGAAGGGCCACACGAACCTTTCACGCTTACGAAGGAGTTGAAAGACGTGGAGGAATCGACTTATGAAGAAGAATGCATTGCTTCTCTTAAGATTGCAAAGAAACTATTGGATAAGCTGAAGGAAAAAAGCATATATGATGATACGATAGTGATCATAATGGCTGATCACGGATATGGGGAGAGCAGGACCAATCCGTTGCTGTTGATCAAGGGATATAATGAACATCACGAGCAGACGATATCTGATAAAGCGATATCATACTATGATCTTCAGGATGCTTATATTAAACTGTTGAATGATATGAGCATTGGAGAAGATGTATTTGCGGAAATTACAGACAATGAGCGAGAAAGATTTATTTGTTCGGTTCCGTTTAATACGCATCTTAACTATGATACATATGGTGGAACCATGAAAGAATATGTTGTTGTCGGAAATGTAAGAAATCAGGGCAATCAGAGTTCCACCGGCAATATATATGAAGAGAAGGAAGCTTCATCTCCCAGATAGAGGTTAGATATATGAATGAAAAAAAACGGCAGAGGCTGTTTGTAACGTTGATATTTATTAATTTTGCGACGATTCTTATATACAATACACTGACTCCGTATATGTCTGATGATCTGTGGTATGACTTGGGTGTAATGCGCCCGTTTGCTGATATTATCAAAGATCAAATAGAAGATCATATGACCTGGTCAGGTCGTGATGTAGGACATCTGATACTAAAACTGTCGTTTTGCTTTCCAAAGTGGATATTCAATATAGCAAACAGTATAATGTTTGTTTGGCTTACTTTGTTAATGTATTTAAGCATTGAACGTACCAAGAAATATGATCCATATTCATACGGCCTTATTGTTACCATGATGTGGTTATCTGGTGTTGCGTTTGATCAGACCATCCTGTGGGTGAGCGGGGCATGCAATTATCTTTGGCCGGGTGTGATCATCATGGGATTCATTACAGTATATAGGAATGGATTAAATGTAAAGAGTGGAGACACGGCCGATTCACGTGTTACTTCAGCGATAAAAGCTGTTATGATGTGTATTCTTGGACTCCTTGCAGGATGGAGTAATGAAAATACTTCCGGGGGAGCGATACTTTTAGTATCACTTATGATCATCGACAAAGTACGTGGGTGGAAAAAGGAAAATGATGAAGTAAGATTGCCGGCATGGTGCATAACAGGCATAATAGGTGCGATGGCAGGTTTTATCCTTATGATCACTGCTCCGGGTAATTTTGTCAGAAGTGAGGTTAATCTGTCTGAAGAGGGACAGACGGGAGTCATGGCTTTACTTGGACGATTGCTTAAGATCAATGACTATGTTATGGATGATTTTGGGATATTGATATGCATAATAGTCATTTTGCTGGTTTATAATTTTGTTAAGGGATCTGCTTTTGATCGGATGAAATATATCGGAATGTATCTTGTTACGGCGATTCTGACGGTATATGTATTAGTATTGACGGCTACCCCTATGGACAGAGCACTGTTTGGCGCGGGGGTGTTGCTCATAATATGCTGTGTTCAGCTAATATCGGATATTCCTAAGACAGAAGAACTTTTGACAGCAATTAAATATGGGTCTGTTATTATTCTGGCATTATATCTTGCGCTGGTATATTTGAAATGTGGAGCAGATCTTGTACGAATAAACAGAGAATTGGGCGCCAGACAACAGTATGTGGAAGAGCAGAAGAAAAAAGGCGAGTTTGATCTGATATTGCCGCAATTAAGAGAAGAATGGGATAACAGATATACATTCATATATCACTGTAATGATATAGACGATGATCCGGAATCATACGGGAATAAGATATACAAAGTGTATTATGGGCTGGACAATGTGATCGGAATACCTTATGAAGAGTGGGAGAATAATTATAGAGAGTGATTATATTGTATCTCCGTGGAATCAAGTCCGATAATCCGGATAACAGGTGTTTACATGAGAAATTATTTGCTTGATATACTTATATTATTCATTTTTCCTGCAATTGTC
>JAILKC010000130.1 GCA_024694055.1 Lachnospiraceae bacterium
TTCAAGTATCTTATTCTCCGCAAGCAACATACTTTTCCTGTGAGCTTCCTTCGCCGCAGATTCCCTACGTTCTATATCTCTTTTCAGATCCTGTTGTGTCACAGTCTCTTCATACATCTGCTCCCTGTAAGGAACAACCACGAAACTGTACTGATAATACAATGCATGGAGTAATGCGATCACGATAAGCATAAAGAACGGATCAACAGACCCGGGAACAAAAAGAACCGGATACAGAGAAAAATACAGATATGGACCGGCATTAAATGCCAAAAAGAACTCATACCCAAGATATACTCCAAGCAGCAAAAACACTCTGCCTCCTGCAAGCATCAGTGCCACCCATATTATCAGCGTTGTAAAAAGAAGAAGTGCTCTTATCTTTCCATCAAAGAGTTCCTTTAGTGCCATTGCACTTATATATAGCAAAGTAAGCAGGAGTACCCACACAGATACTCCTGCATCTTCATATGATCCGAAAATGTATGCAACAAAGCATAACATTAAGATAATACGAATGCTCGTAAAATAATTCTCTTTGAGGCGTTCTGCCATCTTCTATGCCTTCCTTACCTTAAGTCCCAGACTTCCGAGGCTTAATGTTACCAGCACGTATGCTACTGTAATACATATTAACATAGAAAGTGCACCGTTGTCTCCCACAAACAGCATCTCAGTTCCGTCAAGGAACCATTTCTGAGGCATCATATAGGACAGTGTTTTTAAAACCTTGCCGGAGAATTCAATGGGGAAATAACATCCGCTTAACATTGCCGATACCATCCAGATCGTGAATGATGCCATACTTGCGCTCATCACTTCTCCCATCACCGTTCCAACGAACATGCTTATTGATGAAAAGATAAGTCCCATTAAGAATATCATCAGTATAAATTCACTTCTTCCCATTCCGAGGTCTTCCATATCAAGCGCAAGTGAACATACTGCTTCTACCGCTGTCAATATCACCGATATGATGAATACCGTCACGATCTTTGATGCAAAATATGAGAACATTGACGCTTTTGAAAGTCCTATTCTTGTAAGAACCCCGTTCTTCTGTTCTGTTATTGAAGTATATGCCACAAAGAATCCGCAGAACACTGACGCCAGTGTCATAAACACAAATGCATATCCCATCCTCGACTTCTGATTGTTCTGGTCTGCCGTAAGCACGCTACTGTCTCCACCGGCTACTGTAACCGTCTTCTTTTCAGGAAAATACTCTTTTGCATCATCCATTTTTTCAAGGAGATCGTCTGCATCCATATCTTCAATGCCATAAGCCTTATACCTATCTAAGATACCGGTCATTGAAGACAGCTGCAGGTTAAGTTCAGCAACAAGTGCATCCTCTCTCTCATCATCAGATAATATATACGCCTTTAGTGCATTATCGGCTTCACCCTCAAGAACCTTTTTATCAAAGTCTGCGGGGATATATAACGCTGCCCCCATTCTGTCTTCGAAGGCATCAAGATTTATATGCTCATCTATGATATCCTCAGTAACATCCATACCGCTCATATCTGCCCTACATATCACAAAAAGTCCTGTTTCTACCAGATCATTTAACAGCCTGTCAGAAAGGGCGCTTGCCGATGCATCATATACTTTTACGGTGTATTCGCCTTTTCCGCCGTTATATGCTATCTTCTCATCCGGGCTGTTAAGTTCCACTATCTCCTTGGCACTATCCGCAAATGCAGTGTATTCTGTTTTACTTTTTAAGATAATTACCGAAATGATCGGCGAGATGATCATAAAAAGCCACAAGAGCTTCGTTCTGAATATAAGTTTAAGACTTGTCTTTATCATTGTACTCATGCTCTGCCTCTCCTTTTTATAGAATTAACCGCTATTGCCAGAACCGAACATACAATTGTAAGAACCAGGCAATATGTGACCGCGCTTACTACATAATCGCTCTTGCCCATGCACGAGAGTTCTGCAAGCGCCCTATTAACATGATACATGGGAGAAAGCATTTTGATCGTCTGAGGATGTGATGAGAACATATATGTCTCAAAGCTTCCGCCATAGAATCCCATGAACCAGACTATCGTAAATACCACAATTATTGTTGCCACTGTATTTTCACAGACGTAATATATCAGTAATCCAAGCGCCGTAGCCGCAAGTGTGGATACCAGGATCAGTGCAACCGAAAGAAGCGGATTGCCCCAATGTACCCCGAACAAAAGCACCGTCAGTACACCGGTTATGAGCATACCGGGGCCGACCGTTCCCGCGATTGATAATAACTTACCCAGATATAGCTTACTCTCCGATATGTTCGTGACCTG
>JAILKC010000131.1 GCA_024694055.1 Lachnospiraceae bacterium
TTCAAGTATCTTATTCTCCGCAAGCAACATACTTTTCCTGTGAGCTTCCTTCGCCGCAGATTCCCTACGTTCTATATCTCTTTTCAGATCCTGTTGTGTCACAGTCTCTTCATACATCTGCTCCCTGTAAGGAACAACCACAAAACTGTACTGATAATACAATGCATGGAGTAATGCGATCACGATGAGCATAAAGAACGGATCAACAGACCCGGGAACAAAAAGGACCGGATAAAGAGAAAAATACAGATACGGACCTGCATTAAACGCCAAAAAGAACTCATACCCAAGATATACTCCAAGCAGCAAAAACACTCTGCCTCCTGCAAGCATCAGTGCCACCCATATTATGAGCGCAACGCAAAGAAGAAGCACTTTTATCTTTCCATCGAAGAGTTCCTTTAGGGCCATTGCACTGATATAAAGCAAAGTAAGCAGGAGTACCCACACAGATACTCCTGCATCCTCATATGATCCGAAAATGTATGCAACAAAGAATAACATTAAGATCATGCGTATAATCGTAAAATAGTTCTCTTTCAGGCGATCTGCCATCTGCTATGCCTTCCTTACCTTAAGTCCCATACTGCCAAGGCTTAATGTTACCAACACATATGCTGCTGTTATACATATTAACATAGAAAGCGCACCGCTGTCTCCCACTAATAGCATCTCTGTTCCGTCAATGAACCATTTTTGAGGCATCATATAGGACAGTGTTTTTAATGCTTTTCCGGAAAATTCAATCGGGAAATAGCATCCACTTAACAGTGCCGAAACCACCCAGATCGTGAATGATGCCATACTTGCGCTCATCACTTCTCCCATTACCGTTCCAACGAACATACTTATTGATGAAAAGATAAGCCCCATTAAGAATATCATCAGTATAAATTCACTTCTTCCCATTCCAAGGTCTTCCATAACAAGCGCAAGTGAGCAAACCGCTTCTACTGCTGTTAACATCACCGATATGATGAATACCGTCACGATCTTTGACGCAAAGTATGAGAGCATTGACGCTTTTGAAAGTCCAATTCTTGTAAGAACCCCGTTCTTCTGTTCCGTTATTGAAGTAAATGCCACAAAGAATCCGCAAAATACTGACGCAAGTGTCATAAACACAAACGCATATCCCATCTTCGACTTCTGATTGTTCTGTTTGGCCGTAAGTAATGTATCGCCTCCGCCGGCGATCGTAATCGCCTTTTTTTCAGGGAAATACTCTTTTGTATCATCCATCTTTTCGATAAGATCATCAGCGTCCATATCACTTACACCATAAGCCTTATACATATCGAGGATACCTGTCATTGCAGACAGTTGCAGATTAAGCTCAGCGACAAGTGCATCCTCTCTCTCATCATCGGATAATACATACGCCTTTAGTGCATTATCGGCTTCACCTTCAAGAACCTTTTCATCAAAGTCTGCAGGAATATATAACGCCGCTCCCATTCTGTCTTCGAAGGCATCAAACCTTATATGCTCATCTATGATATCATCAGTAACATCCATACCGCTCATATCTGCCCTGCATATAACAAAAAGCCCTGTTTCTACCAGATCATTTAACAACCTGTCAGAAAGCCTGTTTGCCGCTGCATCATATACTTTTACGGTGTATTCGCCTTTTCCGCCATTATATGCTATCTTCTCATCCGGACTTTCTAGTTCCACTATCTCCTTGGCGCTATCCGCAAATGCGGTGTATTCCGTTTTGCTTTTTAAGATAAGTACCGAAAGGATCGGTGCGATGATCATAAAAAGCCACAGCAGTTTTGTTCTGAATATAAGTTTAAGACTTGTCTTTATCATTGTAATCATGCTCTGCCTCTCCTTTTTATAGAATTAACCGCTATCGCCAGAACTGAACATACCATTGTAAGAACCAGGCAATATGTGACCGCGCTTACTACATAGTCGCTCTTGCCCATGCATGACAGCTCCACAAGCGCCCTGTTAACATGATACATGGGAGAAAGTATCTTGATCGTCTGAGGATGTGATGAGAACATATATGTCTCAAAGCTGCCACCATAGAATCCCATGAACCAGACTATCGTAAATACCACAAATATCGTTGCCACGGTATTCTCGCAGGCGTAATATATCAGTAATCCAAGCGCTGTAGCCGCAAGTGTGGATACCAGGATCAGTACGATCGAAAGTAGCGGATTCCCCCAATGTACCCCGAACAAAAGCACAGTCAGCACACCGGTTATAAGCATTCCCGGGCCGACAGTTCCTGCGATTGACAGTAACTTACCCAGATAAAGCTTACTCTCTGATATGTTCGTGACCTGGAATTTCTTATTTATCCCGTTCTTCTTTTCGCTCATGAATATTCCGGCGCCGCAAATGATCGCATTCCACGCAAAATATATAACCTCTATTATTCCATAATAATCAACTGAATCTATAGCCGGAAGGAATTCCGGATGTTTAACTTCCACACTTACGGATTCGGTATCTATCCCCATTACAGATGCCGTCATATTCTCATAAAAAGCATTTACGAAGTACTCAAATACCTTTGACAGTTCCTTCTTATCATCATTACGATACAGCGTAAAAGAATCTTCATCAAAGAGCACGATACCGCATATATCATTATTCTTAATTATCTCTTCAGGATTTCCCTCCGAATACTCATGCAGTATTATGTCATTATCCTCTGCCACTTCAACAAATGCATCGATCATCTCATCCAGGACATCTTCACTGCCTATCATATATCCGGCTGCAATATCTTCCGCCTCGTAACTCTTCATCAGGTCG
>JAILKC010000144.1 GCA_024694055.1 Lachnospiraceae bacterium
TACAAGAGCACCATTTGACATGATCATAATGATCCTGATCCCTTTTTCAAGCATATAGTCCACAAGAAAAAGGAAATCCTTTCGTATAAGCGCTTCTCCTCCCGTAAGAGAAATCAGCCGTATCCCACAGGAAGCGATCTCGTCTATTATACGTATGCATTCTTCGGTATCCGGCTCCGGAAGGATAGCGCGTGGTGCGGACATGTAACAATGTCTGCAACGATAATTGCAATGTCCTGTCATGGACCAGTGAACCATCTGAATATATCGGTTCTCATACTTCTTATATTCCTGCTTAAAAAGAAGCATACCCGGCTCATCCAGGCTTTCGATAAGACCATGCTCCGAAAACGCTTTCAGATGTTCTTTTCGCCCTACAAATATGGGGCTGTCTGCCTCAAATCTTCCGTTGCACATTTTAAGCGTATCGTACACATTAGCCGGGAAAAACACGGCCTGTCTGCTTTCACCGTCGATAAGACCATGCTCTAAACCCTTCCATCCACGAAGGAGATATTGTTTTTTTAAAATGAGATAGCCATTCTCTTCCATTGGCGATCAAAACTCATAATATATCAGGAATTGGTGCATCCCACTTTCCAAAGCCAAATCCGATGACATCACAGGCACCGACTCCCGAACCACCTGAACCTGCACCAAATCCACCTCCTATTATGAAGCATACGCCATCACCACCTGCCACGGCAGCCAGTTCCTCATCCGAAAGTTCACCATCCCCAGATGATTTTGCTACCTCCACCATATCCTCATAGGATAGATCAAATCCGGCTTCCTTTGCAATCGGAGCCAGCACAGATTCGAATACAGCCCGTTCATCGGTCTTATCCCCGGTATAAGCATCCATGCCTGCCTTCACCTTCTTCTGGAGATCATTATCCTTGTTTACAAGCTCAATAAATTCCTTTACCTTTTCCTGTGTCATAGTCTTCCTCCTTTTTCCAGTCCTCGTAAAATTTTGTCCCTTCCGCCGTTACCAGGTTACTTTTTTCAAGAATTTCATCCATAATTATATATACGAATGACCACTCACAAAAGGCAACTTTTTCACAGCACCGTTATATACCGGCTCCCGTATTATTATGGAATCAGCCTACATCATTCCTGTCGCCCATATCCATTTTTTCTTTAAGAATCAGGCGGATCCTGTCTACCTCAAGTCCTGACTGAGCAAAATGTATCGCAATGTAGTTGTCTTTCTGGAAGAAAGCATCAACCTCTACCGAACGCGTCTCCCATTCTCCCGATCCACCCTTAAGAGTAACAGATCCCTTCACGGTGCTGTTGATAAGCACATTGGCAGTAGTCTGGGATAATTCGCTTCCGGTAGATCTTATGTGCATCTCCACATCATACAATCCCTGTACGGTCATGTGCATGGTATAGAGATTATATGAACCCGCTTCTGTATTAAGATCGGTGATGTCAAGTTCAGTTACGGGATCCTTGATCTCTGTGAACGGCATATAAATAGTCTTCTTATCCGCACCCTTAGGAGGATTCTTGATCTCAATATCATCCTCACCATCTACAAGGCGTCTGCCTACTGCAAGCTTCCTAAGTGCATAGCATATATTTGAAGCGTTACGAAGTAATTCTCCCCTCGTGATCTTGCCGTCCTTAAGTCCTTCCTCTGCATTATCTAAGTTGGCATTGTTGTATGAATCTGCCGTAACCATATATACATCATTCTGCGCTCTGATCATCGCAGTGGTATTCTTGATATTGGCCGGGCTTCCGTCATCTTCACTGATCTTGGCCCACCAGTCAGTCATGGCCATACCCTTGAATCCCCAATCATTTCGAAGGATCGAGGTGTCAAGATCGTAGTTACTTGATGTATATGTACCGTTAAGCGGTCCGTAAGTAGTCATGATAAGGCATGCATCGCCTTCCTTTACACACATCTCAAAAGCCTTCAGATATATCTCTCTAAGCGCTCTGGCTGATACAACAGCATCAGCAGTATGCCTTCCATATTCCTGATTGTTAGTTGCAAAATGCTTACAGGTACCGGTTACTTCATACTTATGCAAACCATGCAGTTCCGCAACCGCGCAGGCTCCCGTCAGATAGGGATCTTCGGAATAATATTCAAAGTTACGTCCGTTAAGCGGATTACGATGTATATTGATGCCGGGACCCAAAAGCGAATCTATCTTATTCTTACGAAGTTCCTTACCCTCGTACTCATACAGTCTCTCTATAAGAGGAAGGTTAAAGGAACATGCCTGCAAAGTGGCATTGGGAAGAGAGAATGCTTCCGTACCACAGTCCATACGTATACCCGAAGGTCCGTCTGCGCAGGCAGCTATGGGCATACCATATACCGTATGCAGCTTCTCAGTCACTCCTCCGAAGGCTGCTGCCACACCGGGCGTAACCTTAGGAGAACACATACCCTCTCCTCTCGACATATGTATAAGATCGATATCATCAAGCTGGTCGAGATAATCCTCCAAAGATACTTCCCCACGCATCATATCTATGAATTTATAACCCTTATCTCCGGTACAGGGTCTTTCCGCAGGTCTTCTGTTCGCTATCCTCTTCATCAGGTCATAGCTTCTTACAGGGACCTTTTCATATCCGATGGTCAGTCCACCCGAAATGTTGCTTTCAAGCTTCATACGTTCATATTCTTCAACCGGAGCGCAGGCTTCCTCACATTCACGGGTGACCATCGTATTATCCAAAGACAGACTGCCCACTATATCGGCATTACGCACATCGGTTCCCGCGTATATCGTGTACTCGCCTTTTTCAAGCACAAAGCAGTCTTTATGACCCGTCACGCCGCAGTCATCAAAGCTTGCCATATCAAAAGCCGAGAAGTCCATTGTCAGAGTCTCAGAGGAACCCGGCTCCAATACATCGGTCTTACCAAACCTTATAAGACTGCGCGCAGGCTTGCCAAGCTCTCCCTGGGGAGCTTCAAAATATACTTGCACGACCTCTTTTCCGGCTACATTTCCCGTATTTTTTACAGTTGCCGTGATACGGATGGTATTCTCATCGATCTGGCTCATAGCCGCTTCAATATCAAAGGTGGTATATGACAGTCCGAATCCGAAAGGATACATGACCTTGTCTTTTGCTACGGATTCAAAATATCTGTAGCCCACATATATATCTTCTTTGTAGTAATTCTTATTAAAATCTCCGAAATATGGGGTCGACGGATAGTCCTCTATATCGTAGGCTATGGTATCGGACAGCCTGCCGGAAGGACATATCCTTCCCGTAAGAACATCCACGACTCCGTGACCGCCTTCCATACCGCCCTGCCATGTATAAAGAACTGCCTGGGGATTGTACTTATCCACCCACTTCATATCGATGATGCTTCCTACATTCAATACGACAGCCACTCTGTCAAATGCCTTTGTAACCGCGTCAAGCATCTGCTCTTCTTCCTCGGACAAAAGATAGCCGCCTTTTTCCGCTTTATTATCCCGATCTTCACCCGCCGTACGACCTATTATGACAAGAGCCATGTCAGATCTTGCCGCTGACTCCTTTGCAACCTTATCAGGGACGATCATCTCAAGCTGACACCAAGGTTCCTTGGCCCAGCCTTCACCCACATCAAATGGATGATCTTTTACCCATTCCTCGTATACATGTAAAAGATCTTCGTCTATGGATATATCCGGCTCTTCTTTGAGAGCATCCAAAATAGACACCACATAGGGCGCATTGACCATGCCGCCTGAACCTGTACCACTCTTTATATAGTCAAACTGTATACGGCCGAATACCGCTACTTTCTCGCCCTTCTTAACAGGCAGCGCACTCTTGTCATTCTTAAGCAATACACAGCCTTCACTTACCATTGCTCTGGCTATGCGAGCATATTCTCTCCAATCAAATGTGTACTTCATATTGATCTCCGTTTCTAATCCCAATACATCATTTTTCACACTAAAAATCCTATGTAAAAGGCAATCTATAAGATTAACCTCCGAGTGCGGCCCAGGCACCCTCACGGCACATGGGAATTTCTTCTTATGGCTGCTGCATTCCTGCCCTGACCAGATTCGTAGAGTCCCATTGCGTAAGACCCAGACCCTCAGAGGGAAGCTATAAGCTCCCTTTCACATAGGATTTCGTACATTCATTATGCCACATTATTCTATGATGTGGTATATTTTTTTTATTTTTCTTCCGTGTCATGAAATGAGCGGGCATAGCCCGCTCAACTTCTTTTTTATTCGTAATATTACTTAATACAATCGATTACTTAACGATCGTAAATCCGTAATTTGCCGTAAGATTTAGGAATCCGCAGTATGGCTTGGGAAGAAGAGGCTGTCCTGCTGCCTTTCTCTGCGCATTAATTGCATCATATTCAGCACGATTGCTAACCAGATTCTTATTGTATTCTGCCAAATGCGCCAAATACTGCTCTTCTGTAGCAAACTTATCACGAGATAACAGAATCATTCCCTTCGTGTTATAAGGGAAGCACAGATCTGATGCTTTTTTCCCTGCAGGGATCGTTACTCTGTAAATCTGTCCGCCAAACTTGAAATCCATGGTTGTCGGAACACCTGCCACGGTTGCATTATCCAGCATATCATATGTGTCCAGGCCAAAGCTGGTTACATTGGTATCAGTCAGATCGATCTTCACTCCCTGCGCCTTGGCTGCATTGGCCTCTGTCTGATTACCTGAAGCAACCAGGGTGTTGACCTTCTCAACTGCCTGCGTAACACTCTTATTTATGCTATTGTCAATAGCAACCATCTTTTCCTGGTATGCCTGTATCTCTTCATCTATCTTAGCCTGACGCTCTTCCTCTTCTATCTCTGCCTTGGACTTACTGGGAGCTTCCTTCGCAGATTCTTCTTTAGATTCGGATTTTGATTCTCCGGATGAATACTTTGATCCGTCAGACGTAACCTTAGATGCTAAAAGATTATTATAAGCCGTTTCTAACGAATTAAGATCAGTCGCTATCTCTGAGGTTATATCTCCACTCGCTGCAGATCCGTTCCAATCTATAACTGTACGTCCATTCTCTTCTTTTGTTCCACCCGGCAAATTTCTTACCGCCAAACCCACTTTCTGGGTAAAAGCTGATCCGCTTGAAACAAAGCTACTAATCAACGCTGCATCATAATAATCTCCTGCTGCAACTTCGCCATTCTGTATCCTCGTCTTTTCTTCATCGGAAGAATAACCATTCAGTCCGTTGACCTGCTGCGTCTTGAGCATTGCTGATTGCCATGCACTCTGATAAGAAACCGCATACGCACTTATCGAACTTCCAAACATCATGGTCAATGCCAACACTGTAGCCATTATTCTGATTTTTTTCATACTGTAGCCTCCTTGAAGTCTGATTTTATGGCCTTTTCCTACATTTTACTACTCCCCATATATTCTGTCAACTACAGTATTTATGGGCATTTGCTGCACTAGACAGCCCTCCTTGCACTAGTCAAAAAAATATATATAGTTTTGATTTCCGATATTATAGTTGTGATATTATAATTTATAGTTTAGAATAAGTATATGTCTTTTACAGAAATAAAAAGAAGAGAGATTAAGAACTACATATTACGAAAAATAGATGAGGATGAAGAAGCCCTGCTCGCTAAGACTGCGGATG
>JAILKC010000184.1 GCA_024694055.1 Lachnospiraceae bacterium
AAATTCAATCTCTGTGTGATACAATTAAACCACATAGAGATGGCAACTGAGGAAGATAAACGCTATGGTATTGATGAGTGGGCTAGGCTATTTAAAGCCACCACATGGGAGGAGATCCGTATGTTGGCTGAGAAGAATGAATATATAGATTCCGCTGCAAAAGAAATGTTCACAAGAGGCCAGGATAACAGGTTTATCGATCTGTGTCGCAAGACCGACGAAGAGATAGCAGGCGAGGAACACCGCAGGCAGAAGCTTATAGAATATGAAGAGATCATCGCCCGTCAGACAAAAGACCTAACCGACAAGGATAATGAGAATGCCATGCTGAAAGCCGAATTGGAAAACCTCAAGAAACTCATCGAACATAAATAATTGCAAAAAACGTGCATCATATAATACACAATGAGCGAAAGTAAACATATATTGATCTCCACGCCTAAGCCACAGTATTTTTCTCGTAATTAGGCTTTCTTATGGCTATATGGACTGTAGTATCAATTTTGGAAGAAAATAATAAACAGAGCTCTTGTCTGATTCCTCAACACCTTTTTCATCTTGCATTTATTCACTTTATATGATAAACTACGTATTCGTAAGCGCCGGCGTGTCGGAATTGGCAGACGAGGCAGACTCAAAATCTGTTGATGGCAACATCGTATGGGTTCAAGTCCCATCGCCGGCATACATAATTTCAGATGGGTTCAAGGTCTACGCTCCGCTTCGGTCCGCGCTGAGCGGACGTCCACCGGACGTCCAGCGCCCCATCGCCGGCATAATAAAGGGTGGTATTAGAAAGCCAGGATGCAGTAACATCCTGGCTTTCAGAATATTCAAAGACAAATGAAATTGGTAGTAAGTAAAATCGACAAATTTGATAATGAGGCAGCCTTTGAAGATGCTCTTATAGCTATACAGTCATTTGATCCGGAGCGCTATAAAAAGATAAACAGGATAAAACCGCTTCCGGAAAAGAAAAGAGTTCTGGCCGCAGGAATGCTTGTTAAAGAGATGTGTGAGGATTTAGCCATATCAGATCCGCATATAAATGTGGATGAGCATGGCAAGCCATATCTTAACGGACACCCGGATATTTTCTTCAATCTGTCACATTCAGGGCAATATGTTGCAATAGTATATGGTGACAGACCGATCGGAATCGACATACAGGAACATAAGGATCTTAATGAGTCTTTGGCAAAGCGCATAATGAATGAGGCAGAACTGTCTGCATATGCCAAAGATGCTGCAATTACCTGTCGTCTTTGGACAGTAAAAGAAGCCTACAGTAAGTTTCTCGGAATCGGGCTTTCCTATGACTTTACGAACTGTAAGGTCGATTTTTGCAGAAAAATAATCACGGATACGTCAGGTCGTTTCCGTGATTGTGAATTCAGGGAATACACGATTGATTCTTCCAAAGATGACAATGACAGTAACAACTTATACTATTGCGCATTCTGTTTTTAAAAATGCGGCATGTTCTCCACATGCCGCATTTCATTCATATCATCATCACTCTGCCTAAAACAATCCCATAAGATCTTCGAATGTCTCCCTTCTTCTTATGAGTTTGACGCTTCCGTCCGTGCAGATCATAACCTCCGCCGGACGCGGCCTGGTATTGTATGTGGATGCCATGGAATATCCGTAAGCTCCGGCATCAAGCACACATACAAGATCATCCTCTTTTATCTGAGGTAACATTCTGTCCTTGGCTATAATGTCACCGCTCTCACAGATGGGTCCCGTTATGGTGATCTCGCTTAAATTCTCACGAGGCACTACCTTGCCGTCACGAATGATCTCAACATCATGATAAGAATCATACATTGCAGGACGTATAAGCACATGCATACCCACATCGGTTCCGGCATATGCATGACCGTAGTTTTCCTTAACGGCATTGACACGTGAAAGTATCACTCCGCCTTCGGCGACGCAGAACCTTCCGGGTTCAGACTTAAATAACGGAGCGTATCCGTAGTCCTTTACAAACTCATCCAAGATAGGTTCAAGTCTCTTTTTGAAATCCTCCATCGGATACTCAGCCTCACCGTCAAGCTTATGATAAGGTATACCGTATCCGCCGCCGAAATCAATAAACTTAAGCCCCTTAAATCCTCTTGCTATCCTTAACAGATTCCGCACTGCATCAAGATATGGCTGAGGATCAAAAAACTGTGACCCTATATGCTGCTTGATACCCACAAGCTTAAGGTCATATCTGTCGATAACTTCGTGGATCTTCTCTATGTCAGCCTCTGCTATACCGAACTTTGTCTTTTTTC
>JAILKC010000065.1 GCA_024694055.1 Lachnospiraceae bacterium
TGAAAAGCGCAGAAGGGTATCTCTTGATGAAGCATCAGATTTTATAGCATTAAGAAAGCAGATCCTTCCTGTGGTAGGAATAGGAGTGATCCTGTGCATCACCTGTCCGATCGTACTTATTCTCCTGTCCGGACTTGCTTCAGAAGGGATACTTGGTCTGTCTGAGAATGTTGCCGTGGCCATAGGCCTTTTGGTTCTCTTTGGACAGATTGGTGCAGCTTTGTATTTATTTATCACAAGAAGCGGAAAGCTTAAGAATTACGAATTTTTGGAGCAGGAAGCTTTTGAGACCGAATATGGTGTTGACGGCATGGCCAAAGAGAGACTTGCAATGGGTGAAGCTGCCAATACCAAGGCTCTTACTACCGGAGTACTGATGTGTATATTCAGTCCGGTACCCCTTATCATCACTTCAGTGATGGGAGCCTCATCCTTTGTGATTGTGACCATGGTATGCCTGCTTCTGCTTGTAGTAGCGGTTGCCGTATATCTGTTCATATCAGTATGCGGAGTATATTCTTCATATAAGATACTTCTTCAGACCGGAGATTACAGTTCGACTGCCAAAAAGAAGAATAAGAAGATAGATGGATTATCCAGGGCTTATTGGATGCTTATTACATTCATATATCTTGTTATCAGTTTTGTAACCGGAAGATGGGATATGACATGGATCATATGGGCAGTATCCGGTGTTCTGTTCGCTCTTATCAGGATCGTTGCGGATAATACGATCAAGGCCGAGTAACAAAAGGAGTGAATGATGAACAAAAAAATAGGAATGATCAGCTCCCTGATAAATGCTCTGACCGTTTTGCTTTTTGCGATATTTTTGATAACAGGATTTTCTTTTGGATATTATTTTGTATGTATATTCCTGTCTATCAGTTTCATGTGCATGACAGGAGCATTTAATACTGAATGTACCAAGGAAAATGAAGCTGCCGGCAAGATCGCACTTGTATTGTCCGGTGTATATGCAACCCTTATCATGATCGTGTATTTTACACAGTGTACAACGGTACACAATGAGACACTCGGTACGGAAGCCGCCCATATACTCAATTATCACTACATGGGCCTTATGTTTAATCTTGATATGTTGGGTTACGGGATCATGGCACTTTCGACATTCTTTATGGGACTTACCATAAAAGTGCGCAATGGTATAGATAAGTGGTTAAAGATATTGCTTTTGGGACACGGGTTGTTTTTCCCCGGTTGTCTGATATTGCCGATGACGGGAATGTTTCTTGGCAGTGAGGGTTCTTCGTCCATGGGTGGTATGATAGCCCTCGAGATATGGTGTCTGTATTTCCTGCCGATAGGAATACTCTCATATCTGCATTTTAAAAGAGTCAATTGATACTTTTTTGGAATTATTTTAAGCCAAACCGCGGATAGTCTGCGATTTGGCTTTTTTGTTACATTAATCTACGCTATATATGGATTTATAAACCCTAATAAGTTATCATAATTGTATAGGTATATATATTTTATGGAAAGAAGGTTGTATCCCTATGATTAAGGACAAAGAAAAACGAACCCTGCTTATATATGGTGGGATGAGCGTTATTCTGCTTATAGCAGTGATATGCCTTTTTGTCGAGTTTGTTAAGATGAGAAAAAGCAATGAACAGGTACAAACGCCTGTAGAGACAAAATCTGATTCCGTAAAGGACAAGCTCTTTGAACATATGGAAGTTCCTGAAGAAGTTG
Source organism: Lachnospiraceae bacterium (assembly GCA_024694055.1). Lineage (GTDB taxonomy): Bacteria > Bacillota > Clostridia > Lachnospirales > Lachnospiraceae > Colinaster. The sequence continues at coordinate 1,720 of JAILKC010000065.1, forward strand.
TCAGTGTCAACACACAGATCATTGAGGATGGTCTGCGGGAGATGGGTATCCTTATCACGGAAGAATAATATTTTACACAGGTTGAAGAGTATTCCACTTCAAAAAGAGTCCTGATATTCGATTCAAAAGCATCCTTTACTTACAGTTATGACGGAGTGGTCAATGCAGGTATTGATTGCAATAAAGTAACTGTTGATAAGGACGAAGAAAATAAGCGCATAACTATCCATATACCTTCAGCTGAGATAATAGGCGTAAGCATAGACAAGAACAGTTTCAAGGTATATGAAGAAAAAGACGGCTTATGGAATAAAGCGGATATCAGTAATTACAATGATTCGCTGATCGAATTCGAAAATGTCGCCAAATCCAAAGCAATAGAAAAGGGTATCGTCAAAAAAGCGGACGAAGGAGCACTGAAGATGATATCTTCTTTTGTAGGTTCTCTGATAGATTCCGATGAGTATAAGATTGAGTATATTACCGATTAAAGAGGGTATATGTTATGAATAAAATCATCGAACTAACTAAAAAAATTCCCATGATTCTGGTATTGATAATAATCGCATTACTGTCACTTACAAAGCTTTCACCTGTCGCGACCAATGCCGATACACATGTTCATACGATAGAGATATTGG
>JAILKC010000066.1 GCA_024694055.1 Lachnospiraceae bacterium
CAACGAAATAATGGACTCCTTAAATTCTCCCATAACAACCATTCCCGGATTGAAGAACCGAATGGGTGCTATGATTCTTGCAGAAGTTGGTGACTTCTCGCGCTTTGACTCAGCAGATCAAATCCTTGCGTATGCCGGCTTGTCTCCTTCGACATATCAATCAGGGCAACTTACCTCATCGCACTCACGAATGGAGAAGCGCGGCTCGCGATACCTTAGATATGCCTTGTTTAATGCAACTCAGTATGTTTGTATCTGGGATCCAACATTCAAAGCTTACCTCGCAAAGAAAAGAGCCGAAGGAAAACATTACTATGTTGCCATTTCACACGCTACAAAAAAGCTTGTGCGCCTTATCTATCGGATGCAGCTAACCGGAGAAGCCTATAGAGGCTAATCCCAATCAAATCAAAATATCATTTTTATCTCGCGCATCAAGTTAGATGCTCTATTCGTCATGCAGTTTTCAATGTACTAATTGCAATGAATCGGTCACTGCTACCGTTTTTAAAATAACAACTTATACTTGACTTTCTTTAATAGTTAGTCTCGTATATTCATTTTGCCTTTCATCTATAATATCATTTTCCAAACCGGATATGATATGGCTTTGGACAATTCAATACAAAACCCTTACTCAACATATAGCCGGAGTTTGGTTTTTTAAAGTGGTAGTCTCATTGCTTTTATGACTCTTATGATGTAATATATTAGAACGCTCAACAAGGGGATTATGACGCACGATTATGAAAAGACTATTCGGTTCAGGACAATTCTATAGATCTGCATTGGCACTTGCCGTACCGATCATGCTTCAACAGTTGATACAGAACATGGTATCGCTTGTGGATAATTTCATGGTTTCGGGACTGGGAGATATATCCATGTCGGGTGTTAATGTATCCGGACAGGTACTGTTTGTGTTTATGGTATATGTCAATACCATATGCATGTCAGGAGGAATATTCCTTACACAGTATTTCGGAGCAAAAGACTTTCGCGGTATGCAGCAGGCATTTCTTTTTAAGCTTGGAATGGGTTTTGCTGCGGTGATTCCCTATTTTTTGGTATGTGTTGTTTTTCCCAGACAGGTTTTGTCTCTTATGCTGATCGGCAATACAGATGCCGTACTTATATTGGATGAGGCCGTAAAATACATACATATCATGTTCTTTATCGGAATTCCGATGACTGTATCCATGTGTATAGCAAGTTCGTTAAGAGAAATGGGAAAAGTCAGATTCCCTCTTATAGTTACGATAGTTGCCACTCTGACAAATACGGTATTTAACTGGTTACTGATCTACGGCAATCTCGGATTCCCTGCTTTGGGTGTCAGAGGGGCTGCATATGCTACGGTTATAGCAAGGACCCTTGAATTTATTATCTTTATGGTATTCTATCTTAAAGAAAAGCCGGAATTTGCCGTTAAGATCCGTGATCTGCTTAGAATAGACAGAAGTCTCTTTAAAGAAATCCTTAAAAAGGGAGCATTTGTACTTTTCTGTGAGATGACCTGGGTCTTTTCAGAGACAATTACAACAGCTATATACAATGGAAGAGGCGGCGCAGACGTTGTATCCGGTATGGCATCCGGTTTTGCCATTGCAAATCTGTTCTTTGTGGCATTTGGCGGTATATATACGGCTACGGGTGTAGTTATCGGTAAGACGCTTGGAGAAGGTAAGCTTGAAGAGGCAAGAGCTCAAAAGACATGGCTTTTATCAGGATCAGCCATATTCGGCCTGTTCATGATGCTATTCGGATTCGTGACTACTCTGCTTGTACCCGTTGTATTTGGAAGACTCAGCGATAATGCCGTCACCATATGCCGACAGCTTGTTATACTTATGTCTCTATTCATGCCGGTATGGGTATATATGAATTCTCAGCAGGCGATCGCCAGAGCCGGCGGAGACACTGCTATGGGCGCATATACGGATGCATCCATTACGATAGTCATCATGATCCCCATGGCTGTATTGCTTGGGATATTTACGGATATAGGACCTGTGATCATGTATCTGTATATAAAATTACTGGATTTTGTAAAAGTGGTCATATTCCATATATGGCTTAAAAAAGAGCGGTGGCTTAGAAATCTTACCATTAGTTCAAATTAAGAAAGGATGATCCATATGTTTAAAGACAGGGAGAAGCGAACATTTCTTATATATGGCGGCATAAGCATTATTCTGCTAATAGTAGTGATATGTCTTTTTGTTGAGTTTGTTCAGATGCGGAAAACCAGTAAACAGGAACAAACGCCCATAGAAACAGGTACATCTTCCGGTAAGGGTAAACTTTTTGATCAAATGGAAGTCCCTGAAGAAGTTGTCAGTGTCAATACACAGGTCATCGAGGATGGTTTGCGTGAGATGGGTATCCTTATCACGGAAGAATACTATTTTACACAGGTTGAAGAGTATTCCACTTCAAAAAGAGTCCTGATATTTGATTCAAAGGCTTCTTTTACTTACAGCTATGACGGCGTGGTCAACGCCGGTATTGATTGTAATAAAGTCTCTGTCGATAAAGACGAAGACAATAAGCGCATAATGATCCATATACCTTCAGCCGAGATAATAGGCGTAAGCATAGACAAGAACAGTTTTAAGGTATATGAAGAGAAAGACGGATTATGGAATAAAGCAGATATCAAAAATTACAATGATTCCCTTATCGAATTTGAGAACGCCGCCAAATCCAAGGCTATAGAAAAGGGCATTGTCAAAAAAGCAGATGAGGGAGCACTGAAGATGATCTCTTCATTTGTAGGTTCGCTGATAGATTCCGAAGAGTATAAGATTGAGTATATTACCGATTAATGAGGGTATATGTTATGAATAAAAGAGTTGATCTTATTAAAAAGGTTCCCATCATTCTGGCATTGATACTGATCGCATTACTGTCACTTACCAAGCTTTCGCCTGTCACGACCGATGCCGATACACATGTTCATACAATAGAGATATTGGACAGAGAGATTGAAAGCGTACTGAAGTTATCAGCCGGAGCAACCGGAGTATCGGCGGCGATATCACTGCTTCCGGGTGATTCATGTACGCCAATAGCGAACCAGTTTGCCGATCTGGTCAAATACTTTCTCGTAGTATTAAGTGCTCTTTATTTGGAAAAATATCTGGTGACCGTAGTCGGTTCCATATCTTTTTCCTTTATCGTTCCTGTTGCCTGTGTGATCCTTGCAGGCGGCATACTTGCAGATAAACAGAAGATAAGAGAACTGTCATATAAGCTGTGCATTGCCGCGGTTGCCCTGTATTGTATGATCCCGTTAAGCGTGAAAGCTTCAGAAGTTGTATATACAGGCTATGAGAGTTCTTTAGAAAGTACCCTGGATTCGGCGGATAAGATAAGCGTTGATGATTCCGATGCAGGCATAGTAGAGAAGTTCACCGCATGGATAGAAAATGCGGCCATAACGATCGCGGACTATGTCACGGATCTGTTAAGCCGCTTTATTGAAGCAATTGCTGTTATGTTAGTTACTTCATGTCTGATACCTGTTCTTACGGTATTACTTTTCGCATGGGGCATGAAACTCTTATTTGGGATCAATAACCACACTGACACGGTTAACATAAAACTGACCGATGTATTGCCCTTTGCAAAAGACAAGGAAGATTGATCTTACGATCTACAATACCTTTTTGATGGCATTTAGAAAGTCTTCATATGTCTCAAGTGCAGGGTACTGAGGATAATCCTTTTTGATGGCATCTGTTGTACGGAAGAGGAATCCGGCTTTGCTGGCCTGAATCATACCAAGGTCATTGAAACTGTCTCCTGCTGCAATAGTCTCGAATCCGCATGATTGTAATGCCTTTACCGTTGTAAGTTTGGACTTGTCACAGCGCATCTTAAATCCGGTTATCTCGCCATTATCTGCCACTTCCAATGTATTACAGAATAAAGAAGGCCATCCGAGCTTCTTCATCAAAGGCTTGGCAAACTGATCGAAGGTATCACTGAGTATAAGAACCTGTGTAAGCTCACGGAGTTCATCAAGGAATTCTTTTGCACCCGGAAGCGGATCGATGGTGGCAATGGTATCCTGTATCTCCTTAAGACCGAGACCATGTTCTTTTAAGATCCCGATACGGAATTTCATAAGCTTATCGTAATCGGGCTCATCTCTGGTTGTTCTCTTTAGTTCCGGTATCCCGGTAGCCTCAGCAAAAGCGATCCATATCTCAGGAACAAGTACACCTTCTAGATCCAAACATACAATATTCATTGATCTCCTCCGTTATATAAAGTTTAATCTGCTCTTTTAAAATGCAAGTATGAGAGTATTCCTATCGGCAGAAAATACAGACACCATATCTCAAGGGCTATAACACCACCCATGGACGAAGAACCTTCACTGCCAAGAAACATTCCTGTCATCGGCAATATCAGACAACCGGGGAAAAACAGGCCGTGTCCCAAAAGCAATATCTTCAGAGCTTTATCTACACCATTACGCACTTTTATGGTAAGTCCCATAAAGAATGTCGAAAGTGCCATGATGCCGTAACCCAACATATCAAGATTAAACATAAGACCCATGTAGTGATAATTTAGTATATGGGCGGCTTCCGTACCAAGTGTCTCATTGTGTACCGTTGTACACTGTGTAAAATACACGATCATGATAAGGGTTGCATATACACCGGATAATACAAGTGCTGTCTTACCGGCAGCTTCATTTTCCTTGGTGCATTCAGACTTGAATGCGCCTATCATGCACATGAAACTGATAGACAGGAATATACATACAAAATAATATCCAAAAGCAAATCCTGTTATCAGGAATATCGCAAAAAGCAAAACAGTCAGAGCATTTACCAAAGAACTGATCATTCCAATATTTTTGTTCATCTGTCGCTCCTTTTGTTATTCAGTCTTAATCGTATTATCAGCAACGATCCTGATAAGAGCGAACAGAACACCGGATACTGCCCATATGATCCATGTCATATCCCATCTTCCGGTAACAAAACTGACAACAAGATATATGAATGTAATAAGCATCCAATAAGCTCTTGATAATCCTTCAATCTTCTTATTTTTCTTTTTGGCAGTCGTACTGTAATCTTCAGTCTGAAGAAGTATCTTATATGAAGAATATACTCCGCATACGGATATGAACAGGTATACGGCAACTGCAACCACAAGCAAAAGCAGACATACCATGGTAACTATCACAAAGGATGAGGCGCCCATAACTGAAGTAATGATAAGAGGTACCGGGCTGAATATGCACATAAGTACTCCGGTAGTAAGCGCCTTGGTATTGGCTGCTTCACCCATGGCAAGTCTCTCTCTGGCCATGCCGTCAACACCATATTCAGTCTCAAAAGTCTCCTGCTCTAAGAATTCATATTTCTTAAGTTTTCCGCTTCTTGTGATAAATAAATACAGAGCTGTACCTATCTGTCCAAAGAGAACTAACAACCCTATAGCCACTGCCACATTCTCAGACAGACCAAGTATTCCTTCAGAAGCAAGTCCTGACAGAAGAATCAGTATGATCGGACAGGTGATACATAAGATCACTCCTATTCCGACCACAGGAAGGATCTGCTTCCTTAATGCTACATATTCAGAAGCTTCTTCTAGAGATATCTTTCTGCGTTTGGTCGTTACTTCGCCGTTTTCATAATACGGAACCACCTCTGTCTCAGGTTCAATCTCATCCTTTAATAAGTAGTCGGTGCTTACGCCGAATATCTCTGCCATTTTAAGTATCTTGGAAAGATCCGGAACGCTTTGTGCTCCTTCCCACTTTGATACTGACTGTCTGGATACATCCAACATATCCGCAAGCTCTTCCTGAGACCAGCCGTTTTTCTTTCTTTCATTAATAATCTTATCTGCAAGTATCATAACTTATCCTTTCTGAAGCTTGTCTTTACCGAACGATCTTTTTCTCATCCGAAATCCGATAGCTTCCAAAACCTTTTATGCTGTCTTGTTCGAACAAGCAAAAGATACTATTTCTATCGGTTGCAAACCATAAAGTTTTCTTTTCAATCTGTCAACCGGCGGTTGCAATCGTGTAAAATACGGCATTTATGCTCAGAAAATCATTATGCAATTAAAGCTTATCAGGTTCCGGATATTCTGTTCCGAAAGTATCTACAGTTATCGATTCGATCACCTTATCCTCCAACGGTCTGTCGCCATAATCCGTATCAGTCTCTGCTATCTTATTGACAGCATCCATTCCTTCGATGACTTTACCGAATGCAGCGTAGTCTCCGTCAAGATGAGGACTGGTCTTATGCATGATAAAGAACTGGGATCCCGCGCTGTCAGGGAACATGGATCTTGCCATCTAAAGAACACCTTCCGTATGCTTAAGGTCATTCTTAAAGCCGTTGCTGTTAAATTCTCCCTTTATAGAGTAACCCGGGCCGCCCATACCGTTTCCGTTCGGACATCCGCCCTGGATCATAAAGCCTTTTATGACTCTGTGAA
>JAILKC010000067.1 GCA_024694055.1 Lachnospiraceae bacterium
TTCACAGAGGTTCTCTAATCTTCTTCAACTGACAGTAAAGTTACTCTATCGAAACATGCAAAAGTGTTGCCCTCTACCCTCTTCTATCGTATAACTATACATATACAATATATGAAAGCATATGTACATTATTTTACAAAAAACAGGAGGAATACAGATATGAAAAAGGTTGAAACACAAGAGAACGATATGCAGCTTTTGAGCGACGATGATCTCAATCTTATAAGCGGCGGTTACGGCGAAACCCATCAGGCCGGGCAGATTCTTGAAACCGAAGGTGTCACCCTTCACTTCCCACCCAAATGTCCTGTATGTGAAGCAACAACATATAAAGCCTCGACGCACTCTTTCTACTGGACCCCGGAAGGCTACGCATGGTCAGTATACTGCACAGCAATACCCGGGCATACATATCATGTTTCAGTTCCCAAATACTACTGATCCACATGTTTTGCCGCACCGGAATGTACTTATATATTACTGTCACATCCTGCGGTCCAAGCGGCGGTTAAGCTCGTTTAATACTCTTTTCTTATCAAGACTCCATAAAGGCGCGCTGAGTATACGTCTTGCCCCATCCCCCGTCATCCTGTGGATGACGATGTCATCGGGCAGTATCTCGATCGCGTCTTTTATAAGTCCCACATATTCTTCCATTGTAAGGCATTCAAACTTACCGGCTTCATATTCAGTCGCCAGATCCGTCCCTTTAAGAACATGCAAAAGTTGCAACTTAATGCCCTGCACTCCGCTCTTTCCGACATAATCCACCGTAGAGAGCATGTCATTTCTTGTCTCACCGGGCAATCCGAGTATTACATGTGTTATTGTCTCAATCCCTGCGTTTTTAAGATCACTTACTGCCTTATCATATACATCTAAAGGATAACCCCTTCTGATATATAATGCGGTATCCTCATGGATCGTCTGAAGCCCCAGTTCCACCCACACGGGCTTGATACCATTTATCTCTTTAAGAAGCTCTATCACATCAGTGCCTAAACAGTCAGGCCTCGTAGCAATAGATATAAGGACAATATCCGGATGATCCACAGCCTCCATATATAACTTTCGCAGTTTATCTACCGGAGCGTATGTATTGGTAAAAGCCTGAAAATATGCGATAAATTTCGCGTCGGCAGGGACTTTGCCTCCGACGCGCTTTTTACCTTGCTCTATCTGTTCCGTCACTGACAATACGGGATCTTCCGCAAAATCGCCGGATCCGCTGCCCGAACAGAATATACAGCCATTCGTTCCCAAAGTGCCGTCTCTGTTAGGGCATGTGAATCCCGCATTTATCGCTATCTTGTATATTTTTCTCCCATATATCTTCTTAAGATATTCATTAACTGTCAGCTGTCTCATCGGTAATGGTCATTGAGTTATGTAAATCACGTATTCTTCATCACCGGTTCCGTCATAACTCTGCGGATCAAATGTAAATACATAACCTGCGATCATATTCGCAACAGTTTCTCCATTTATCACAAGGCCGTGATTTCCACTGTTACCGGTAATGTCAACGGTAAATGTCTTATCACCCGTATTGACGGAAATACCAATGCCTGTTTCCGGTGCATCCTCTCCAAGCCTTACCGTGACCACACCACCGTCATCTCTGTATAGATACATTCTGTCATCTTCTGAATTAAGCCACTGCGTCCCGGCATCAGATGCACTCGAATAATATATGATCTTCGCCATGGAATCACTATCAGCTGCGCTATATTGACACGACAGCTCCGGTGTGGCTCCGACCTCATCATTAAAGCTTACACAGAAATTATTATCCAAGGCTATTTTTACAGGAGCCGATCTTTCTTCGGCGGCCTTGATCTTTACGGTGTATTCGCTTATCGTTCCGGTCATAAAGAACTTAAACGTCTCACTGCCTTCATCCGGAGTGATTGTATGAATGCGGCCCTCGTCCAACATAAGTTTGACTACATCCGAAGCAGTCACATTAGCGCCCTCTTCAAATAACACCTTTTCTCCGGTGACGGTCGTTTCTTCTCCGAGTTCATAAACCGGAATGGTAATCGAACGCTCACCTCTTACGCCTGAACTGTAAAGGATACTTCTGGAGTCTCCGTCTATAGTCGCAGTCAACTTCCATGGCCCGGCATCCATGAAATTCTCATTGTATTTTTGTGTCATGGTCATCTCGGTACGATCATCATTGAGCACGCAATCCAGGTATACTTTAGCCCAGTACATCGTTCCTCCGACATTAACAATCTTTGAAGACATTCCATTTGTTATCTTCTTGGTCTCACCGTCAAACGTAAGCCTTATGTCCGAACCCGGATCAACTCTCCAAGAATTTGCATAGACGATCTTGAATACATAGTTCATATCTGAAGAAAGATAGTTAAACGATATCGGGAACAGGCCATTATTACGGTCTTACTGATATGAGCGTAGAAGAGTTCCTTCTGTATTCAACACCTCCAGTTTTACGGCATTATCGAAGTTACTTGATTCAAGTCCAAATCCGTTAGATCCCCTGTTCTCCGAATATACATCTTCCGTGATCACCGAATCTTCCGAAAGCTTTATCTTTATCATCTTGTAATTGCTGCCGCTGCCGCAAGGAGTAGGAATAAAATCAGTCGTATTATATAACACTTTAAGGTCGTCATTCATGATATCATCATCATACAGTTGCTGCGTAAGCTCAGTCTTATACCTTACAAATACGGTGCTGTTTGACCCAAGTTCGTCCTGTGATATGTACATGCAGTCATCATCAAAGTCGTAGTAATGCCCTTGTCCAATCGCATTGGTATACAAAGATGAATCGGTATAAGATGTCGGTTCAGCAGTAAACAGCCAGATGGCATTCGAACTGCTCATTCCGCTCGCGGTTACTTTGATCTTTTCAGAAGCCGCATTAAAGTCAAGGGTCAAAGGTGTTTCACTGTTTGACGTAAATGCCACCGCCGCAGTAGGATCATTGGATGCCGTAGCATTATATGACACAGGCGATGTGGCACTTAAAGCCATCGTCGAAACATCTGACGTGGTCGTTATCACCACGTTATTTCCATTGCCTATGCTTGCAAAAGGAATGCGCAGAGCAAATTCACTGGCAGTATTCGTCGCAAAATATGTCGTGGGTACCACAGAAGTCGTACCCGTTACCGCCACCTTAAGCATACTGCCGGCAGTCGGGGTCAAAGTGTCTGAATGTGCACCCGATATAACCACATTGTAGCTGTCGATACCTTTCTCAATCAGGGCTGTGTCTTCGATTCCTGTCACACCGTTCGAATCATATTTAAGCGTGAACCTCGTTGAACCGTTTAACATGGGAATCGCACTCGAACCCACCATCCATTCGGTTATGTCATACGTTTTAAGTGAATTTTTGTGCATGTTCTTTGTTAAGCACGTGTTATCCCCCATTAGTTAGTCAATGCGTTCCGTTGTATCCCCAAATATATATCTTCACGACCATCCTTACAGTGTGTCCTTATGCAAAAGGGCCCGCAACTGTCTCTGTCGCCCTCTTTTTGCCATAAAAATCCGTATCAAACACTATGTCACTTCCGTCCGGCGCTTCAAAACGCTGCTTCGGCTCAAACGCTTCACCCAAAGTATCAGAATCAATGATCTTCGCCTTCGGCAGGTACTTCATATAGTCAGTCTCGACGTGGCAGTCGTCACCTTCGCCTGTAATCTTAAGGCTTACGATATGCTCTGTATCTACCGTGCCGTCTGCTTCTATGTCGCAGGGTTTGGCACCGTTAAAGAATACATTGCCGCCGGTCCATACGGGAAGCGGCATATAGTACTTGTCTCTTCCGTCCGCATCGCCCTCGCCGCAGTAACCTTCAAAGTAACTTTTCCACTTCTCTTCCGTCATATAGCCGCTGAAAGGAAGGGTACCGCATATGAGATTGCCGTCATCCCATTCATTGTCATGGTCTTCCTCACATATATTCATAAGTCCCTGTCTGACAGGCAGTGCAACAAATACATTATTATAGAAGCGAACATCTCCGTGAAGGACCGACATAACACCTGTTATCTCTGTTGAATGAGGCCTGTGAATTGGCGTATACCTTGTCGAATCGTACTTAGACGATCCGTTTTTTACACCTCTTCCGACAGCACAGATCGCACCGCCTATAAGGTTGTGCACAAAGGCCGCTCCCTGAGTCGGAAGCTTTATGCTGCGCTCCGAAAGCATCACGTTATTATCCACGAGCACCGGTCCGTGCGCTATCTCTATGAATATGTCCTCGCCAAGTCCCAGTCCGAGCTTATTCTCCGGGCGAAGCAGATAATCATGCGCAAGACAGTTGTCATGGAAAAGATTGCCCGTCACACGTGTGCCCTGAGTCTGCCAGTCAAGCCATATCCCACGAACACAGTCATGGATGTGATTGTTCCTTATGATAACATCTATCGCAGCATGGAACTTGATGCCACCAAGTTCTGCTCCGGTTACGTCCCTCTTATTGTTGATATGATGTATATGGCAATCCTCGATTACCGAGAATACACATCCAAGGTTGCCCACTATACCCGTCTGGCCGCAGTCATGGATATTGCAGCGTCTTATCGTATGCGAACCGACAGTCTCTTTGCTCCAACCGTCAAGCTGTGCGATAAACGAGCAGTCCCTCTGCGTCTGCGCGCCATCCTTATATTTATATCTGGACCATTTATTGTCATTGTTCTGCTGTCTGTATTTGCCAAGGGAGATTCCGCTGCATTTGGCATGCGATACCTCCAGATCCTCCATGATCCACCCCTTTGACCAATGCGTTCCGATCATTCCTTCCTGCAGGGCTGTCGGAGGCGCCCACTGTGTGGCTGCCTTACATACCTTAAAGCCCGAGAGTGTGATATAGTCCACATGCATCTGCTTCGGCCAGAAACAATGAGGCCGCACGGTAAGTTCCGTGGTCGCCTTATTGGGGTCAATACCGCAGAAATTGGCATATATCAAAGTCTCATTTTTATCATTGTCCTGACATGTATACCATGTATGCAGCGTAAACTCGCGATCCCACGACGTATCATCATAAGCAGGATTAAGCACCTTATCAAGACTGTCGCGCTCATAAAACGACCTGTCATCGCAGAAAAGCTCACCCGTATGGGCATGCACGCTTCCCTCAAGCCAGTCACCCCAAACTAAAGTAGTGTATGGATTATAATCACCAAAGCGCTCATTGGATACGGCAAGTTTCCACACATCTCCTTTAAAGTGCTCCCAGCCTGTGAATACATCGGCACCGGTGATCACGGCTGCTCCCATAACCTCACTCTTATAGACTATGGGTTTCTTCTCAGTGCCTGCATACACCGGACTTACATCCTCGCGGTAAATTCCGGGAGCAACTGACACCTCATCACCCGGAAGTGCAACGGCTGCAGCCTGTGCTATCTTATTATACGGACGATCTTTGGATCCGTCACCGCCATTTTGCGCATTGATATTCACATATATCTTCATAATGTAACCCTTCTTTACTCATTTTGCCTATATTATGCTTCACAAAGCTAGAAATACTGTGTATAAATCCTCATAGTATCATATGATTATAACATATTGTGGTGATATATATCTACCTATATATATATATATATAAGTACGCAAAGTGGTATGACCGAGAGAGAAAAGCTTATTAACAAAATGGCCCTATAACCCCGTCCCTATGGTTCATGGTATAATGTAACGGACGGGAGGCAGATAAGCCTATGATTAAAGAAAAAATGGCAGGAACTGTTATATCGATATCCGTATTAATGCTGGCGCTCTGCGCATGCGGGGTCAAAACTTCAGCCGGTAAAGCTGCCGGCAACAATGTCGCAGACGAAGTTTATGGCAACGCTGCAGTCGGTGCAACTGACAAAAGCGCTGCAGATTCATGGAGCAGTGCTTCCACACAGACGATGCTTGAAGTAACACCGTATTGGATAGCATTGCTTCCACAGGCGAAGGATGCAAGTCAGCTCTTCGTGGTCGCAGCTTATGAAGGAACTAACGCATGGGTGTCTTTAAGTGAAAAGGATAAAGATGGGAAATGGAATATGATCATGACCACTCCCGGCTTCATAGGAAGGAATGGTCTCGGCAAGGCCAAAGAAGGTGACGGTATGACTCCTGTAGGTACATTTCATTTTAACAATGCTTTCGGGATCGCCCCGGATCCGGGCTGTCAGATTCCTTACACACAGGTTGATGACGATATCTACTGGTCGGGGGATGTCAGAGACGGAATGAGATACAACGAAATGATCAATATAAAGGATTATCCTGACCTTAATACAGATGACAGCGAACACATCGTGGATTATACAAGACAGTATCAGTATTGCTTAAACATCGACTACAACAGAGAATGTGTCCCGGGCCTCGGATCAGCTATATTCCTTCATTGCTTGGGACCATATAAACCGTATACCGGTGGCTGCGTAGCCATCCCCGAAGATCAGATGCGCATAGTCATGAAAAATGTAAGCCACGATTGCGTTGTAGTCATCGACACATTTGAAAACCTCGGCGCCGAATTCCCCTGATGAACCCCAGGGTGCCCCCGTGGACGGAGTTATCTGCGTAAAGAAAAAGGAATGTTCATGCCGCCGCAATGAACATTCCCATTTAAATCCAAATACTCCGCCTTATATGATTTACTTAAACAGTATACTGCGACAGATCCGAATTGATCTCATCCGAATACTTGTTAAGATTCTCAGAGATGCTTGTGATGTTCTCTGTCTCTGTACGAAGCTTATTGCTCTCCGTAACGATATTGTTACTGAGTCCGAGCACTTCATTGATA
>JAILKC010000022.1 GCA_024694055.1 Lachnospiraceae bacterium
GCGCAGATCTTATCTACCACCTTACGTGAAGCATTAAAGCCCGTTACAACTATAGCCTGTATATTATTGCCCTCGTCAAAAGGGCCAAATCCGCAGCCGCCCATCAGATCGGTAACATCCTTAAGAGTAAGATCTATGCGCAGATCCGGCTTGTCCGTACCATAGGTCTCCATCGCATCTGTAAACGATATACGCTTAAAGGGAGCTTTACTCGCCGTCTTATATGTGCCGTATTTTGCAAAAACAGGAGGTAATACATCCTCTATTACCGCAAACACATCCTCCTGCGTAGCGAACGCCATCTCCATATCGAGCTGATAGAACTCTCCGGGACTGCGGTCTGCTCTTGCATCCTCATCTCTGAAGCAAGGCGCTACCTGGAAATATCTGTCAAATCCGGAAGTCATAAGCAGCTGCTTAAACTGCTGCGGAGCCTGGGGAAGTGCATAGAACTTGCCCGGATGATTACGTGAAGGAACAAGATAGTCTCTAGCTCCCTCGGGCGACGAACACGTAAGGATAGGAGTAGTGATCTCCAGAAAATCATGTGCCGTCATGGCCTGTCTGAGTTCCGATACTATCTTGCTTCGAAGCACGATCCTGTCTTTGACGGCAGGATTACGGAGATCAAGATATCTGTACTTAAGTCTTGTGGCCTCATCCGCTTCCTTCGATCTGTTGATCTCAAAAGGGAGCTCATTGTATATACACTTACCAAGCACCTGTATATCTTCGGGAACCACCTCTATATCTCCGGTTGCGATACCGGGATTCTTATTTGAACGTTCTCTGACCGTGCCCGTGACCGACAGCGTAGATTCGTTATTCACGCCGTCCAGTTTTTCCATCATTTCTTCAGTCTCTATGACTAACTGCGTTGTACCGTAAAAATCCCTAAGAATCAGAAATCCGAGATTCTTGCTGACTTTACGCATATTATCATAGAAGCCCACAAGTGTGACTTTCTGTCCCACATGCTCCATTCTAAGTTCATTGCAATTATGAGTTCTTGATTGTGTAAGCCTTTCCATTATCGTGATCCTTTCATGTATAATAGGCAATTGTCTGTTCTGTCAATAAACAGACAATCTGTCTGCATCTCCTTACAGTCTGTCCGACTGCGACGATAAGAGTATACATTATTATGTGCTCTGTCGCAAATGCTCTTTAAAAAAAGGTTGCAAGTCTGATTAACTTGCAACCTCTTAATGAACCGATTCTCTATAATTATTCCTCTCCCTTGGCTACGGCTTCCGCAGCTTCAGCCTGAATCTCAGGGAAGTATGATAAAACAGGCTCTTCATCCTTGCCATTGATCTTGCGGTTAACATAATTCCTTGTAATCTTAACTACTACAGGAGTAAGAGCAACCACACCGATAAGGTTGGGAACCATCATAAGTCCGTTGAATGTATCCGAGATATCCCATGCCAAGGATGAAGTCATAACTGCACCCGATACCATCATAAGCACGAAGATAACTCGATAAATCTTCACTCCCGTGATACCGAAGAGATACTCTACAGCCTTGCTGCCGTAATGTGACCATCCAAGTACCGTGGTAAATGCAAAGAGCAATACTGCGATCGCCACAAACCACTGTCCGGGACGTCCAAACACATTACCAAATGCCTGTGCGACAAGTGTTGCATCAGACACACCCTCTTTTACCATACCGGTAGAAAGATCTATATATCCTGATGAGAGCACAACAATGGCTGTCATCGTACACACTATAAATGTATCCGCAAATACCTCGAATATTCCCCACAGTCCCTGCTTCACAGGTTCCTTGACGTTGGAATTACTGTGTACCATAACTGAACTACCAAGGCCTGCCTCGTTGGAGAAGACACCTCTCTTACATCCCTGCTGAATGACTGTAGCTACAGCAACGCCGACTGCTCCACCCTCTACAGCCTTGATTCCGAATGCAAACTTGAATATTGCCGCAAACATGGCACCTATAGAAGTAATATGCATAAACATGATAACGATAGCACCTACTACATATACCAACGCCATGAACGGTACGACTCTTTCTGCAACTGCAGCAATACGCTTAAGTCCACCGATAATAATGAATCCACCGATGAGCATAAGTACAAGTCCGATTATCAGATTCACCAAACTTACACCACCGAGTACAGTGGGTGCATTGACATTGGCAAAAAAAGCATTCTCAAGATTAAGAGTGATCTTATTGATCTGGCCCATATTGCCTATACCAAAAGATGCAAGCACCGCAAATATGGCAAAGAGTGTAGCCAAAAAGGTTCCAAGCTTCTCATATCCCACGATATTGCCCAAACCATCCTTCAGATAGTACATTGCTCCGCCAGACCACTCGCCTTCTTTATTCTTACGGCGATAATATATACCCAATACATTCTCGGAATAGTTGGTCATCATTCCAAGGAAAGCAGCTACCCACATCCAGAATACAGCTCCGGGTCCTCCTACACAGATAGCAGCCGCTACGCCGGCTATATTACCTGTACCTATGGTAGCAGCCAGTGCAGTACAGAGTGCCTGGAATTGTGATACGCTTCCAGCCTCATGCTTAACATGTGCATCCGGTTTAAATACTCCTCCGATAGTCTTGCTTATCCAGTGCTTAAAATGTGTCACTTGGAAGCAACCGGTAAGTATGGTAGTCAATACACCGGTACCGATAAGCAGCACCAAACCGATTTTGACCCATACAAAAGAGTTGATGCTGTCATTGATCGCAGCCACATTTGTCATAAAATCGCTCATAATCTCCTCCATCTCCTCATTTTAAAGATAGGGCGGTAGCATATTCTGCTACTGCCCTATTGCAGTTCTTCTTCTATATTATACACATAATAGTCCATAAGTAAAGCCACAACTTCACTATATATCGCATCTCCCTGACTCACACCATTGGCTTTTAGGTTCGTATTGATGAAAGCATCAGATGCCGCATGAACTGTCTCGGTATCAAGAACAGCCTTATCCTCCACCTTGTCCCATGCCTCCTTTGTCAGGAATACACTGTCATATATGACCTCATCCGAAATCCTGACGTGCGCGTCGTATAGCGTCTGTATTCGATCATTGTATTCATCTACATCTACACCTGCTGCCTCCAAAGAAACACGATTGATTTCATCCGGAGAATCCACATATAATCCATAACCGGCTGCTACATCCATTTTAATCGAATCGATAAGATCATTATTGACATATCCCAACACCATAAGATAGCCGCTGTATTTAAAGAAGTCTTCATCAGATCTTATGCAGGCAAGAAAACCTATCAGATTGGCCTCATCCTCACTTATATATCCCTTTGTATGTGCAAGCTCATGACACATGGTCGCCGGGATATTGGCTATATACATCACATCATTGTAATTGGCTTCCATCGAAAACGGAAAGTAATAGCCCATGATATATTGCTGTGAAAAAAAGTTGCTGGTATACAACGCTTTCGGTCTACCGTAATATCCCGACAGCCCGGCATAATCCTCCCCCAACGTTTTCATTGAATCCACAGCGATCCCTGCCATGTCCTCATCAAAAACAATGTTCCCGATCTTATCCCTTGGCATAAGAGGAGCTAATTCATTGGCCCTTTTCACTATAAGATCCCGTAGCTGACCCAATTCTTCTATGGTATACTGTCTGTTGCCTTTTTCCTTAAGCATTTCATTTAAATACTGCTCTTCAAATGTGGATGTATGGTAAAGGACAAAGCAATTGAGTGTCTGGATAAGTGCCACTGTCATAAGGATTGCCACGAACAACCTGATGTATATGATACAGACTCTTTTTATGAGAGTTCGTGTTGCAAGAATACATACAGCCACTATAAACAGTAGAACAAGTATGACCGCCACTCCAAGCATGATCTCACCGACAGACCTGTCAGTTTTACTCGTAATAATACCATATAGAGGTCCCCACATGACAAATATATGCTCTCTGTACCAATCGGAAAATGCCTTGCTGTTCCAGGAGACGATATTGAGCACAGCCGTGATCAACATCATGGCTGATATGAAGATACTGTATGCTCCGGGTCTGTGCCCGCATCTATTCGTTATATGAAAAATCATTGTTTATCTAGTTAAGTGTGACAGCCATCACTATAGGATTATGATCCGTTGCAGCAAACTCATAATCCACAGTCTCACAACTCTCTACTGAGATATTATTCGACACAATATATCCGTCTATTACGTAGTACTGCAGATCATCTCTGTCAGAACCTGCATAAGGCCTCTGAAGCGATCTGCAGGTTGGCGACGAATTGTCTGTCACAAAACTTACCTCATCAGGAAAATCTTCAACATCTATATATCCGCTCTGCCAACATCCCGGATGAACCGGATAGGCACTCACATCCACATTGGAAAAAGTCTGATTAAAATCTCCTCCGGCTATCACATAATTGCCTTTATTCAGTTCCTCTTCCAGTACACTCTTAAACAGTGCGGTCTGAGCAATCTTTCCCTCACCCGAATCATACGCTTCAAGATGAAGATTGATGATTATCAGTTCCTTATCTGTCATAGCACCGTCTGCTGTTGCCACGGGAATTCTTGTTATTAACAAACATCTTTTGAGATTGGCAGTCCTGATCGGCCATTTGAAAGGGCATGGAAGAGATATTCTCTGCGCAGAACTTATGTCGAATCTTGTAAGTGTCTGAATACCACTGTTTACCTTTCCTATAGGCGGTATCGGATAAGGAACAAAAGGCGCCTTAAAATTATATGCAAAGGCACTGCTGTATACCTCGCTGTTCTCATTATGCAGATTGGTACTAAAATACTCGGTTGCATCGATTCCATATGAACGTCTGCTGTCTGTATCCACTTCCTGGAGCAATACTACATCGGGTGAAAATGAATTTATCTTACTAAGCATAAACTCAATATTACTTTCTACCCTTTCACGCGTAGCAGTCTGTACTCCATTGCCTCCATCCATAAAAAAGTCGGCATTGTCACCCAGCGCACCATA
>JAILKC010000047.1 GCA_024694055.1 Lachnospiraceae bacterium
TGAATTCCTTAAACTTGTCTCCACCCATAAGTTCACTCGGATTGGGCGGTACCGGTCCCGAAAAGACCATGTAGAGATTGACGACATTTGTCTTGCATATTACATCGGGCATCTTCACTTTTCCCACAAGGAAATGTATCAATCCGTACCTTACTGCTCCCGTCTTATATCTTCCGATGAGCACCGACTTTCTCATATCGGCATCCACAAGCAAAGTATTATATCCCGCTTCGGCAAAAGCCATCGCCATATTCATGACAGTAGATGACTTACCTTCATTCGGTGTACAGCTGGTAACGGATATGACCTTAATGGACTCTCCCGAATATTCCACATTGGTACGCAGCGTCTTGAAGGCCTCTTTTATCCTGTAATCATCCTGTGTATTGTAATGTAATGTTACTTCCTGCATCATGATTACCCCTTATTATCTCCCACTCTGCTTTTTCTTCTTGCTCTTTTCCTTGGATGTGCTGTCCGTCTCCACGATCGGTATGAGTGCAAGTGTGCTGAGTCCGAGATATTTCTCTATATCCTCATCCGTCTTGATCGTATCATCGGTTATATATCCCGCGAACACCCCGACGCATATGGCGAAGAGCCCTATCACTCCTCCGATAAGCGCCCATTTCTTGGCCGAAGGTCCGGCTTTGTCCGTAGGTATATTGGCCGTCTCAGCCACATTGACCGCTTCAAGATCCATGACATCCTGTATATACTCACTTGCCACTTCTCTTACACAATTGGCTATATTCATCGCCTGAACCGGATCATTATCCTTGACGGTGATCGATACTATTCTTGTACCGGTTGGTGTATCAACGGATACTTTCGAAAGCAGGTCATCGCACTGTGCATCAAGTGAAAGCATGGCTATCACTTCTTCCATGACATATCTGCTTCGTATTAGCTGCGCATAATCGCCTGTAAGCTGTGCGCCCATCTGCACATCCGAATAAGTCACAGCTGAATTCTCACCTTTATTTAGTATATATATCCTGGTAGTCGACTCGTAATACGGCGGAACCACGAATTCGGCAAGTATGAAACCGAGAAGTGCCGTGAATATTCCCACGCCGATAATAAGCCATATTGATTTGATTAAGACGGCCAATACCTCGAGCAGATCTATCTCGATCTCGCTGTCTCTGACCAATCTCTCCCTTATGTCCATCTGTCTCCCCTCACATGTATATTATATCCGGCTAGTGTATATATTCATTCGCTATGATCATAGCCGGATTATCATTCAATATCCTGTCCGTATAATCAGCCCCGAAGTGTCTGTCCAGATACTTAACGACCTTTTGAAAAACAGGTCGCCTTCTGTCTGCATCATGCGCGTCACTGGCGATGAAATCCACCAGATCATTGCTTATAAGCTTCCTTGAATATCGCTTGAGCATCATGCCGTTCCTTCCCTCTACGGAATCGGCATTGACCTGTATATATACTCCGCTTTCCTTAAGTTCCGATGCATGCCCCATGTCCTTTAACATGCATTCGTATCTCTCTATATGAGCGAGTATCGGATAATAACCGCTGCTTAATATCTTCAAAAGTGCGTTATATATATATCTGTAATCGGCACGCGGCGAAAACTCCGTCAACACATATCTGCTGCCTGCCATTGTATTGATCCTGCCTGCATCAAGTCCCTCGGTCATCTCATCATAGTATAAAACCTCTGACCCGAGATACAGTTCCATGGTCATATGATGTTCCTTAAGATACCTTTTTAGAGCCTTAAGTCTCTCTTCCAATTCGTCCTGCCCGACGATCCCTCTGTGATGCTTATAATGCGGTGTTAATATCATCTTCCGCACGCCACTTTCGTATGCCTGCTCAAGCATCATGACACTTGTGTCAAGATCCCCGGATCCGTCATCGACTCCATATAGTATATGACAATGGATATCCGTTATGCTGTGTCTAATCATATGAACCATCCGCAACAACCGCAAATATCAATACTATCACAAATGTCATCCTAACACAGTGCCGATAAAAAAGCAAATCAAAAACGGATTCAATTGGCAATGATTACCAAAAGAATCCGTTTTTTTAGCATTTAAAAGCTTTCAATTTTGTATATCTTATCTAAAAACATTCACTGATTAAGCATTAACGATCTGTCCGAAATCAGGCTTAAGTGAAGCACCGCCGATAAGACCACCGTCGATATCAGGCTTTGAGAGAAGCTCTGCTGCATTGCTTGCATTCATTGATCCGCCGTACTGGATACGTACTGCCTCAGCAGTAGCCGCATCATAAAGCTTGGCAATAAGATCACGGATGAGCTTACATACTTCCTGTGCCTGGTCAGCTGTAGCTGTCTCACCTGTTCCGATAGCCCAGATAGGCTCGTAAGCGAT
>JAILKC010000135.1 GCA_024694055.1 Lachnospiraceae bacterium
ATGAAAGGAGACGCAACATGCAGAAAAACAAAGATTACAGCGAACTTGACATTACGAACTCATTCATCTTTTCCAAGGTCATGATGGATGAGAAGCTGTGCAAAGAATTACTCGAGATCATCTTAGGGATCAGTATCCTCAAGATAGAGTATTTGGAGAATGAGAAAAACTTTGACTATTCTCCGGACTCAAAGAGCGTAAGGCTCGACATCTATGTCAATGACGATAAAGGCAGTGTATATGATATAGAGATGCAGGCGACCGATACCAGGGAACTACCAAAAAGAAGCAGATACTATCAGAGCATGATAGATATTAGTATCCTTGAAAAGGGCGCCAATTACAGAGATCTCAAGGAGTCATACGTAATATTCATATGCCTGTCTGACATATTCGGCAGAGAACGATATGTATATACATTCCGCAATCTTTGTATCGAAGACAACGGCCTGGAGCTTAAGGATGAAGCGACCAAGATCTTCCTTAATCCTTATGGAAAAGGCAATATAAGCGAACGCCTCGATGAGTTTTTCTCATATCTGAGAGAACACAAGCCTACAGGACAGTTTACAAAAGAGCTGGAGGAATCTGTAGTTAAGGCCCGTCAGAATTCACTATGGAGGAAAGAGTACATGTTTTCAGATATGGACCGGTTGATATTGGCTGAAGATTGTAAAATAGAGGGCAGTGAAGAGCACCTGATCAGTCAGATATGTAAAAAACTTGTCAAGGGCAAGTCTATTTCCCAGATAGCCGACGAAGTCGAGGAAGATGAGGCACGTGTCAAGACCATATGTGATGCGGCCGCCAAATATGCTCCTGATTATGATATCGAAGCAATCTGGAACGATCTGCAGTAAAAGAAGTATGGCGGCTGACGTTGTCAGCCGCCATACTTTTATCAAGGACAATTTCTTTCTTGTCGTCAAACTTATCAAGTCTTATTTTGTATTTCTAATGCTCGATAATCTATCTTCCCGAGCGATGTTCTTGGCATATTCTCTAAGAACTCTATTTCATTCGGCACCATATAGTCCGGAAGAGATTGCTTACATATATCCAGTATCTCAGTCTTTATATGTTCTTTGCTCGCTTTATCCGAATCACTTTTCTTGATTGTTACAAAGGCTTTGGGATAGTTAATACGCTCTTTATCCGGCACACCTATCACACAAGATATTTCAACAGAATCGTGTCTATGTATTGCTTTCTCAATACGGTCAGGAAACATTTTTGTGACATTTCCATCACTCCCCTTCGTCATAATGATTCTCTTAATGCGACCGGTAACAAATATGATTCCGTCCTCTGATATATGTCCCAGATCGCCCGTATGAAGCCACTTCTTACCATCTGCATGTTCTCTTATGATTTCTGCAGTTTCCTCTTCTTTTCTGTAATATCCTTGCATGATGGTGGGGCCACTTATACATATCTCTCCATCCACACCATACTTGGTTTCTTCGAAAGTCTCTGTATCTATTGTTTTTTTGATCATTTTAGGGAATGGGATGCCAACACTTTCAAAATCATTTAGATTCTCAAATGATGCAGATGCAGCGCTTGTAGCCTCGGTCATTCCGAGCCCCTTTTTGAGTGAATACTTGCAACCACAACGCTTGAGTAATACATTGACAGAGTTCTCTACTTCCTCTGTCATTCCCTCTCCACCATAAACAACATATTTTAGTGATGATAAATCTTTCTTTTCTATATCCGGTATTTGTAACATGGCTTCACAGTATGCCGGAATAGTATTGACATGATTTACCTTGTACTTAATTACATAATCTGCAAACTTCAACGGCTCATATTTCGGTAAAAGAACAAGTTTCATGCCAAAAGCCAAGGGTTCGAACATCCCATTTGTAAGACTATAATTTACGAACGGCGGCAAGACAGCCAGCATGCATTCCTGTCTTGAGGGATACATCGTCATTCCTACCTGCCAAATCTCAGCATTAGTGCTATGATCCGATATCATACAACCCTTTGGTTCTCCGGTAGTTCCTCCCGTATGGGATATAATCGCCATCTCATGACAATCTTTCTTCACTACCTTAACAGTTGTCCCGAAGCCATCTCTTATAAACTCTTTCCAGTTTATAAATCTGTTCCCATCAAGCCTGGGGCTTTTTACCTTCAAGTTATATGCGATCTTAAAATGAAGAGGTAATGAATCCGCCGGCGACGCTACAACGACCTTTTCAACCGATGTTCGTTCTATATCATTAACGATGTTGTCGTAGGCCCCGTCGAAGATCACAGCTATCCTGCTCTGTACTTCGTTGAAATAATTAACAGTCTCCTCTGTACCTGCGAGCGGATGGATCATATTCGCCACAGCACCGATTTTGTTTAGTGCGTATACACAATAAAGAGCCTCCGGTATACTAGGAAGTGCGACTGTCACAATCTCCTTTTCTTTTACACCTAGTTTCAGAAATGCCGCTGTGGTTTTGTCAATGTTATCAAATAACTCTTTATATGTAATTTTTCGTCCTAGATATATGATCGCTATATCTGATGGATAATCTTTATTGTTCTCCAGCAGATACTCATAGATAGTACATTCTGGCAAAGGAGCATTTATCGCACTATCGCTATAATATTTCAGCCACGGTTTATCAAAGGATGGATATCCCCATTCACTTTTCATCTATTCTTCCCAAGTACCAATATGATATGTAGATGATAGCTATTCTACTTGAATGTCTTCAGTACAAATTGGTTTTCCATTACCCCACATATTCTTAATACTCTCCGCTAGTTTTTCAAATACCTCTACATTCTTATTTGCATAGATATCAACAATAGGGGCTTCTGATGTTTTCATTTTGTAGCGATATGGCATATCATGAACAACTGAAGAATTCTTCCAGTTCCCGTTAAAATCTGTTTCATCAATATCAACTGCAATATATGAAGATGCGATGAAGTCATCAAAACTCCGAAGAATGAATTTTCCTTTCGTATCTTTATCTTGTAGTTCAAGCATTTCTTTTATTATTTCTTTGCGTTTTTCATCATCAACCTCACTCTCAATGTATTGATTAATTCGAGAAAAGTTATCTTGATTTGCGATAAGCCAGTAGATGTTTACTCCAGAATCCAAGTATCTAACAAAATCACGTTTTCTTTTTTCCCATAAATCATTTCCTATTTCCGCAACAACATAAATGCAATCCCTTGCAGGATTCATAATGTGTCTAGCATCATATCCGGCTTCCTTGTAAGTCATGATTTTTCTAGAAGCGAAAGCTCTACTTATATTACGACCACCAATCACCGCAATAGATGAAGCTACTAATGCCGCAGCTACTACTCCACCTGCCTCAATTACTGATGTAATTATTTGTATATCCATAATAACAACTCCCTTCTATATATAAACAAGTGCCCTCGCTAAATCGGAGGGATAGGCAACTCCCCTACTGTTTCACAAAGTAGACTACGTGAAACGAGAAGTGCTATAATGACAAAGGCTGATTTTTTCAGAATTGACAGACCCAGATATGATTTGAAATGTCAGTTTCTTATTGTCTACTATTTGGAACAAATTTGCCTCTGTTCCATGCATTTCCTGCATCGTCGGTAAAATGTCGAATGACTCATCCCGGCTCTCTTCGCTGCTTCTCGTGAGGTACACTTTCCCTCCTTCCACAGTCTGAAGGATTCGTTGAATTCCGCCGGAATAGCTTTCTTGGGCACGCCAAAGTGTATCCCTTTTGCCTGGGCGATCGCTATTCCCTCTGCCTGTCTCAATCTGATGAATTCTCTTTCCGTCTGTGCCAGATATGCCAGTATCTGAAGCGTTATATCCGAGATGAACACTCCTGTCAGTCCGTCTCGTGACTGATTTGTATTCAGAAGCGGAAACTCGATCACTTCAATATCCACATGTTTGACCTTACAGAGCATTCGCCACTGCTCTATGATCTCCTCATAGTTACGTCCCAGTCGATCGATACTCTTCACCACCAGACAATCCCCTCGGCGCATTCTCTTAAGAAGCCGGACGTATTCCGGTCGCTTGAAGTCTTTGCCGGACATATAGTCAGTGTAGATGTTCTCTCTTTTTACTCCATAAGAGAGTAATGCTTCATACTGTCTGTCCGGATTCTGTTCTTTCGTTGATACTCTGATATATCCGTATTTTGCCATATTTGCCTCCTTCCAATGATCCATCTCATCAAAAGTAGACAATATGAAACCTTTCCCTTCTTCGCATTATGAAAATAATGTGTACTTAAAATAAGTCCATATTAAGCATAATACCACTTTGTGTCCTTAAAATATACTTGATTTAAGTTCAACGTCTTTGCAGGGGGAGGTCAACATGGAAAAAGATAAGCATCTAGGATTACGTATAGATGATGAGACTCATCGGAAGTTAAAAGAGATGGCTGAATATGATGGCCGTTCCATCAACGGTGAAGTTATATATCTGATCCGGCAAGCTATAAGAGAATACGAGAAGCAGAAACAATAGTACATCTTTTTGTATACAGAACAGACCGGCGCACTTGCGCCGGTCTTAGTTTTTTCCTGATCAATATTCATATTTTCGTCTAGAGCATCCAGCGCTTTGAGATATATTATGCAGCATCCTGCTTGCCTTTATCATCTGTACGGACGCCAAATGCGATGAATACTATGATAACGCCAACTGCACAGACTGTGGATCCCGTGATGAGCATCGCTTTTATTCCTATATTATCAAGTATCACACCACTTATCAGGTTGGAAAATACGCCGCCTATGGTAATGGCGCTCGTAACATACGCCTGTCCCTTGACCTGATCGCATTCGGTCATATGGCTGTTGACATAGTAGGCCGCAGCCGGAATAAATATCGCATATGCAAATAACTGGAAAGACTGGCTTAAGTACATCATCGCCATATTGACGGTGAACACCAGTATGAGGATCTTGATAAAGAATGCCACTCCGGATATGATAAGAAGCTTATCTGAGGAGATCTTCTTAAGTACGATCCCGATAAGAGCCATGACAGGAAGTTCCAGTATCGCCTGCAGGAAATTGGCATATCCAAGCTCTGTCTCTCCTCCGCCCAGACTCCTGATGATCTGTATCATAAAGTCATTGATCATATTATGGGCAAAAAAGAAACATATCGTAGCGATCAGGAACAGCATAAATGCAGGATAGGCATGAGCGAACGATGACAGGCTGTTATGTATCAGCCCTGCAACATCGTTTTTTGTGTCTGTTCCTGCATCAGACGCTGCCTCTTTTTCCAAAGAGGGTATTCTGAACGTGAATATAAGGATCGCAGACATGAGCATAGTGGCGATATTGACGATAAGGAGCAGTGTCACTCCGTTTCGCTCGACAAGTCCGCCTATGATCGCTGCCGTCACTGCAAAACTAGCAGATCCTAATCCCCTGGCCAGTCCGTAGAATATGTTGCATCCCGCCTTTTGATATTCAAAGCAAAGCGCCGTCATAACCGGCTGGTATGCAAACTGGATCATATATATGAGTGCATATATGATAAACACTGCGATCTTACCGCACGGTACCGCCCATAAAATGATCGAACCGACCAATATGATCATGACTGATATAAGTATAAATCTCCTGTTGGTAAGCGGTCCCGGTCTGTCTATGACTCCGGCTATGAACGGCTGAAATACAGCCGATATGATATTGGCTACCGCAAGCAGCACACCCACTTCGGTATTGGAGAATCCATTGGCAAGCAGATACACTGCCGCGTAGGCATGTATCGTACAAAATGCGATAAAATATGTCGCATTTAAAAGTGTATATCTTAAAGTCCAAAAGCCCTTACTGCCTGCATCTGATCTTTTGACAGATTCTTTCTCCATATCATCACCCTGCATTACGAATTAACGGTTATGATTAATTCTACCAAATACGTATGCAAGGTCAAGACAGATTTCTGATATTTTACTCACTTTCAGGGCTGTATTCCAGTATGTCCCCCGGCTGACAATGCAAAGCTTCGCAGATCGCCTCCAACGTAGAGAACCGTATGGCGCTTATCTTGCCGTTTTTCATCTTGGACAGGTTCACATTGCTCACCCCGACAAGTTCAGACAGCTCATTTAGTGACATCTTACGATCTGCCATGACCCGATCAAGTCTGAGTATTATTTTTCCCATAAGCCGTCTCCTATAATGTCTCGTCGGACTGTATCTTTAAGATGCAACCGTAATCCATGATAGTATATACTGCCCACGTAGTGATGGCACACATTATTCCGAATCCGATCCCCAAAAGCATAAAGATTGCAACAGAGACCGCTAATAATGCGGCTAACATCCTCATTTTGACCTTTTCCGTAAACGGATTACCTTCCTTGATGATAATATCGAATACATTCATGATCAATACAGAAGCGACAGTGAGTATCAGCGCGATCGCAGCGATAAGAAGAACATGCATACCCAGTACATACGAGAGCGATCCTGATCTTTCTGCAAAGCTCGCCTTTAACGAGGGAACGGAGGTGGTGATCTCCATTTTTTTATCTACTGTGATACCATCCTTACCGATCGTTCCGATGTGATACTTACCGACAGTGACATCTTTTTCTTCTTCTATCCCTGAATATCGCTGCGCGATCTCGGCATCCGTAGCCTTGTAATTAAATATGAGCACACATGCGCCTGTCAGAGCCATGACCGTCCCTATTATAAATATGATCGTCACGATCCTTGATGCAATCCTTGCCACCATGCAGCTTCTGCGTACCGCTTCAAGTTTCATACTCTCATCATTCATCATATATCTCCCTTCTGATAGCTGTTCTGCTTGTTCTACTATGTCTTTCGTATGTGAAGCATATCACCATATTTATTGATTGTCAACTATTATTTATCGTTATTCGATAATTATTTTACAAATAACGTATCTGACAAATCTGTTTTTAAAAAAACAGGAATTGCTTGCCTATAAGGATTATTATTAGCCTGTAAAAGGGGAAGTAACTTACGAAAGGAGGCAAACATGACGGCAATCACTTTAAGATCAGGATATAACGGATTGGCACTTTCATTGCGTGCAAAAGAGAAGCATCTTACGATCAAGAAAAGTACTGCATTACTGATCATCGCAGGATTGGTCCTCCTTTTCCTTGCATCTGTTCAGCTGATCGCATGGAACGTATATCATATTATTCTCTGGAAGATGATCGTAGGCCTGGGAGGAAGTATGATACTTGGAACGGAATTGTTCGTGATCTGCAAAATAAGTGATAACATTCATAGGCAAGAAATGATAGAATAGAATTGTTATGGAATGGCTTACGGCGATACGCGAAAGTATCAGATACATGGAAAACAACATATTGACCGTATCCGGACCGGCTG
>JAILKC010000075.1 GCA_024694055.1 Lachnospiraceae bacterium
TACATCCTTCGCTGCAAAGAAAATAAAACTGCCGGATACAAGAAGATAAGTCCTGATCATCCTTAAAACATCCGAAAGCACATAACAAAATCCTTTCTTATTCCCGGATTTTTCCGATGCTTTACCATGAGATCTACCGTGGCGATTCTTTTTGACATATTCCGATATCTCTTCGATCGAAATAAAAAGCCAATGGAGTAAGCCCGATCCGATGATGTATTTCCATGCTCCCCCATGCCACAAGCCTACAACGAACCACAAAACAAACATGGCCGCAATATTGACTGTCAGTTTCGCTTTCTTTTTTCCGTATTTTGCTGTCAAACTCTCTGTTATACGGGAAAAAGAATCCGTTCTGAGCAACGGGTAGAAGACAAAGTTTTTTGCCCATGTTCCAAGGGTGATATGCCAACGTCTCCAGAATTCCTGTATGGATCTTGAGAAAAATGGAGAATTGAAGTTCTCTTCCAATTCAATATCGAAACACTGCGCAACTCCCATGATCACATCTATAGAGCCCGAGAAGTTGGTATATAGCTGCAATGTAAAGCAGATCGCAGCAAATATGACATAAGCTCCACTGTATTTCGAAGTGTCCTCATATATTGCATTAACCGGTATCTCCAGCCTGTTCGAGATGACGAGCACCTTGAAAAAGCCCCACAATATCCTTTGTGCGCCGAAAGCTATATTGTCATAATCAAGTACATGCTGTGTATCGATCTGTGTTCTGAACAGTGAATACCTGTTGATAGGTCCGCTGACTACGCAGGGAAAGAATATCGTAAACAACAGAAGTCTGAAAAAATTGGTCTCCGCAGGTTCTGCTTCATAATATACATTTCTTAAGTATTCGATCAGTGAAAGTGTATAGAATGATATACCAAGCGGAACCATCCATGACAACGGATGTATAAGAGGATCCCCGCCATATCCCGATATCAATCCATCATATATCCCGTTTATGGTATTGATCGGAAAATTGATATACTTTAATGCTATTAAGATGCCAAGATCACCTGCTATCCCGGCACTCATCCATACTTTTTTTCTCTTACCGCCTGACATTCCGAGTCCGGATATATATGTCAGTAAAGCGGCTGCGATGGGGTATATTATCAGCAGACAATTGCCGTTTGAGAGAAAAAAACAGATACTTGATGCAAGCAACACTATCCATTGAATTCTCTTTGGCACAATATAGTATATTATCAAACTTGCCAATACAAGCGCCAGATACGCAAGAGATGTTATCTGCATAGTTGTCCGCCCTTAAGCGATCTTTTCCAATATAATGCCCACCATCTCACCCACATCTTTCATGCCGGTAACCTGAGCAATATTGAATTTGATCCCAAATTCCTTTTCAACCGCAGCTACAAGATTAATATGCTCTAACGAATCCCAATCCTCAATATCATCGGAATTGGTCTGCGGTGATACCTCAATGCTCTCATCATCGAATATATCCCTGAATATCTCATTCAGTTTTTCATATATCTGTTCTTCAGTCATGATCGTCCTCCTGTCAATAATCCTCTACCTGATCCAAAAAACCGTTATATTCTTCCATGTATCTGTCATACGCTGCATCCCACGATCCCGTATCCGTATGCAGATCCGTACTAAAGTCGTAGTGGGTGTTTATGTACTGCGCAAGGTAAGTGCTGCACTTGTATGAGCCCAAAAGATTGACATGCACCCCATCATTAAAGTCGTGCTTAAGATCAAAGCCCATCTCTTCCAGATGTCTGTTCATGTTGAGAAAAGAATACCCGCTCTTTTCAACAATATCCCTTATATAATTCATCCTGCACTCATATTCATATTCATAAAAACGGGGAGTGGCAACAAAGAGCACATCCGCGTCCTGATCTTTAAGATACTCCAAAAGATCCAACAGAACATCTTCACATTCCTTCGGGATGGGCATCACTTCTTTATCATCCGTATCACCAAATTCCGCCTGCGCATTGATCTCCTTCTGATACTGGAATCCCTTGTCCGGATCACTCACACTGTAATCATATTTTTTCCATTCATCCGGATCAAGCAGCATGCCTATATTGGAATGGTACTTGATGATATCAACATAGTATTCCACCTTGTTGTCATCATCTGACAGCATCGCATCTATCATCCTTTTTCTTGTAAGGGAATAACGCAGATTATCTGTCACCTCTCTGATATGGGCCTTGTCCTCACGGATCTTTTCCGGATCACTGCAAAACATCCTTGGCTCGATTATTATAAGTCCGGGATGTTGGTATTTATATGTCTCTTCAATAAGATACTTAATGGCGACCGGACTCTGACTGTTGGTTGACAACGGATATGATGTGACCCCTCCCATCTTCCACAGAAGGCCCGGAGCAAACGAAGCTCCTACCGGACTGGCTCCGTACATCATAACTTCTATACTGTCCTTAGGTTCTGCATAAAATCCGGCAAACCTGTCTTTAATGACACCGTTTGTCCTTACTATATATGAGAGGCTCTTGCCCAAAAAGCACACCAGTATCAGAAAGCAAATAAGTCTGGCGAACTGTTTTTTCTTCATAAAACAACACCAATCTGCGCAAAGTATCTCTTATGATCCATACCATGCGCTCAATAGTATTAGTATAGCATAATTACTATAAGAGTGGTAAAATAAGATTAATTATGAGAGAACTCCAATACCCATTCGATGCAGATTATATACTCAAGAAAAAAAAGGCTTTAAAACGGCAGCTCAGTGAGAATACCGACGGTTTTTTACCTGTCAGGATCGCAATACTGGGCGGATATACCACCAACGATATCCGGCTGATTCTTGAGCTGTTTCTTTTAGATCAGAGATTTATACCCGAATTTTACGAAAGTGAATATGCACGGTTTTATGAAGATGCGATTTTCGACAACACCGAACTGACTGATTTTCATCCGGACATAGTATACGTGTGCACTTCCAACAGGAATATACCCGCTTACCCGTCCGCCTGGGATGATACGGCTGCGGTTGATTCTCTTTTGCATGATCAGAGCGAAAAATTTGTTCAGATATGGGAATCTCTGACAGAGAGATATGATTGTCCCATAATACAGAACAATTTCGAATTGCCTTCATACAGACTCCTCGGTAACATGGATGCTTCGGATATCCACGGCAGGGTCAACTTCATCACGAGACTCAACATGGAGTTCTATTCTTATGCACAGACTCATAAAAATCTTCATATATGCGATATCAACTATCTGTCGGCTGTTTTCGGACTCGACAGATGGTCCGACCCGTTTTACTATCACATGTACAAATATGCTCTAAGCCTTGATGCCATCCCATATCTTGCATTCAATGTTGCCAACATAATCAAGTCCATATACGGTAAAAACAAAAAAGGGCTTGTCCTTGATATGGATAATACTCTCTGGGGCGGTGTGATAGGCGATGACGGAGCCGACAATATCCTAATAGGACCCGAAGAGCCTGAAGGAAGAGCTTTCACCGAATTCCAGACCTACCTCAAGGAATTATCATCTCTCGGGATACTCCTTAATGTTGATTCAAAAAATGATGAGGCCAATGCACTGGCCGGTCTAAGTCATCCCGACAGTGTTTTAAAAGAAGATGACTTTATTGTGATCAAGGCCAACTGGGAACCCAAGGACAGAAATCTGACAGAGATAGCACAGACTTTAAATATATTGCCGGAGAGTCTTGTATTTATCGACGACAATCCTGCGGAACGTCATATAGTTACATCGTCCATGCCTCAGGTATGCGCACCGGAAATAGGTGAACCCCATGAATACATTGGCACGATCGATAAAGGCGGGTATTTCGAAGCAACCTCGCTGTCATCCGATGATGCCAAGAGAAATGAAATGTATCGAGAGAACGCAAAGAGAGTCACATTACAGTCCAAATTCACCGACTATAGGGACTATCTGCTCTCACTTGATATGCATGCTCACATTGGAGAATTTGAGCCCGTGGCATACGGACGCATAACCCAACTTACAAATAAGAGCAATCAATTCAATCTTACTACCAAACGATATACTCAGAACCAGATAGAATCCGCCGCCTCAGATCCGGATCGTATCGCCATATACGGAAGACTGACCGACAGATTCGGAGACAACGGCATAGTTACCGTTGTGATAGGCCATGTACAGAATGATGAATGTCATATCGAATTGTGGCTTATGAGCTGCAGGGTATTAAAAAGAGATATGGAATATGCCATGATGGATGCTCTGGCTAAGGAATGCAACAGACGCGGGTTATCAAAGATCATCGGCTACTACTATTCCACAGCCAAAAATGCCATGGTAAAAGATTTCTATGCCGATATGGGCTTCACCCTTACAAATGAAGATCCGGACGGCAACAGAGTATGGGAATATGAGCTCGGTGCAGATTACGAATGTAAGAATTCAGTTATTAAAGTCGACATGTGATACCACATTAATCAGTTTTATCAGTGAGTATCGCTCCGATATCGAAGCCACTTCATCAGAACAAAAACATACCATATGACGGGTGAGAATTGCCCGTCATTTTTATATTTTTGCCAGATAGAGTCAAATACTCTCATATCGATATAGTCAGAGGCTAAAAGTCTTGCGTCTGCAAGCACGGACTCTGCCCGGTTTAGCATCTCACCTTCTCTAAGCCACTTTGACACAGGCACGGAAAATCCTTTCTTTGGTCTGTCCATAAGTTCTTTGGGAACATAGCGGTAAAGAATGTTACGCAGTGGCTTTTTGGTGATCCCATCACTCATCTTATACGACAACGGCAGTGACCACGCCAACTCCATTACATCGGCATCAAGCAAAGGGATACGTGTCTCAAGTGAATAATACATGCCTGCCCTGTCGACTTTCGCAAGAATATCATCCGGAAGATACTGCTGCATATCCATAAGCATCAGATCACTCTCCGGATCCGGTAAAAGGCCATACTGATAACCGTCATTAACAGTATCAATATTGGCATTGCCCCGTCCTGTGAGTCTGTAAACTTCACGCCGATCACCCATTGCCAGATAGTAGTCTTTATATGTATCAGCATTAAGAACATGATTAAGTGTATGCACATTATCGGCAAGCGAAAAATTGCCGTATTTAGTGATATCGTCAATATCGGACACAAGTCTGCCGGTAACAGATCTTAAAGTCCCTCGCAAAAAGG
>JAILKC010000046.1 GCA_024694055.1 Lachnospiraceae bacterium
TCCCGTAAGGGGCAGGAAGCAGATCTCGATAAGCAAGGTCTTTAACATATAGAGCATATCCGCCGCAGACAGGCTAATACCGTTTCTGACAGATACCACATAATCCAATATATATACGATCACCGTTCCGAATGCGGCATAAGGAAATACCCGTACCAGTTTTTTTACTGTATATTTTACGGCGTATACAAATGGACTCTTTGGCATCTCTTTCCTTAATACTATCCCGGACAGATGTCTTACGGCATAGTAGCCGGTTAACATAAAAAATGTGTCCGCTGCCAGTCCACCTGAAGGGAATATGGCTTTTCCGCCTACGTTCACATGACCCGAATGATGCAAAAAGATAATAAGACACAGCAGAAATCGCAAAAGATCTATGAAGTTGTTTCTTTTAACAACGATACTTTTTTCTCCCATTTTCCAATGATCCTCAAATTATCCTGTATATAATGGCATCCGTGATCGTCCCATGCTGTACTCAGAAATTGAAATACAAAAATGTCGACACGCCCGAGAATGAAATCACTGCCCATATGAGCAAAAGCGCGGACACTACTGCTTTGCCTTTGGTGGGAACGAATTTTTCCTCATGCAGATTTTTACAGCATAAGCATATTACAAACGAAAGGATCAGATAAGCTATCATGTACCACTGATAGTGGGCCGCTGACAGTGCGCCCAAAGGCCCCAGCATACCGAGCACGGTATTGACCTCATTCATGATAAACAGCGAAAATATCTCATTACTGATATGCATATCTGAAAAGTCGAATATCCTGCGCCAGACAAAGAGTCCTTCCGTCACACTTGGTGCATAAAACATGATCCACAGAAAGTTGACGATCATAAAGGTCACAAACCATGCAACAGCCTTTGGCACTCTGTCCCATGTTTTTTTGCACATACGGTTTATCACCTGTAAGACTCCGTGTATAACACCCCACAGGATAAATGTCCAGTTGGCTCCGTGCCATATACCGCTTACAAGAAATACTATAAGTATGTTGATATAGGTGCGTATCTTTCCCTTGCGGTTTCCACCCATCGGTATATATATGTAGTTGGTTAAAAATCTGGTCAGCGTCATGTGCCAGCGCTTCCAGAAATCATTGATGGAGACTGCCTTATACGGAGAATTGAAATTGACAGGCAGATCGAGCGAAAAAAGCTTCGCTATACCTATGGCCATATCACAGTATCCGCTGAAATCGAAGTATAACTGGAATGTATAGAACAGGCTGACAAGCAGCATATCGATTCCTGTGCGCGACGAAGTGTCCAGCCATCCCCAGGTCACTACCTGCCCGAATTTGTCGGCTATGATGACCTTCTTAAACATACCTATAGCCAGTACATACAGGCCGGACGCTACCCTGTCCGCGGACATCTTCCATCTGCTTTCATCCCTGTACTGCGGTATGAGCTCACTGTGCAATACAATGGGCCCGGCCACAAGCTGCGGGAAAAAAGATACAAAAGCAACATACTCAATGAATGTATACTCCGCCGTCTCTCCTTTGTACGTATCTGCAAGATAAGATATCTGTTGGAATGTAAAAAAGCTGATACCAAGAGGCAGTACTATGTGCCTGAGATTAAAATCCGCCTTAAAAAGCGCATTCATATTGGATATAAAGAAATCATAGTATTTGAAGTAGAAGATGACACCGATATCCGTGATGATACCTATGACCATCAGAAACCTGCGCAACGGTTCTTTGTTACTCTTATTGATGATATAAGAGACACACCAGTTGATCAGGATACTTCCAGCTAAGAGTGCCAGATAATAGACATTATCATAGGCATAGAATACAAATGAGCCCACAGAGAGCACCGCCAAGGCGCACTTATGTAAACCGATTCTGTGAGCACCGTAGTACAGTATCAGTACGATCGGCAGAAAATATATCAGAAAATAATAAGAGTTAAAAAGCATCTGTTCTCCTCAGGCCTCGCCGTTATTGCATGCAAAGCGCGGTCAGCTTTCATTCAGGTTATTCATATATACTGTCATAATCATAATTCATATACAGCTCCCGTACACGAGCCATATAATCCCTGTAATTATCCTCAGTTATCAAACCTTCATTTTTTGCCATGGCTTCTAAGAGCATGCTGTTGACATCCTCGCTGTAATGAGCCATATCCTTATATAACGACAGATCGCATACAATATCCTCTCTGTCCGCATAACCAAAAAGCCTGATATTATCAATGCCTGTCAAAAGCTCACACTCATACTCCATGGCATCCATACATTTGCCCAGGCTTCCCTTCCTGTTCTCCACATCATAAAATGCCACACTGTACGGTGGTATCCATGTATAAAAGGTCACATCCGGATAATCAGTAGCAAGGGATATGACATTTGCCTCAAGATTGGCCCTCATAAGTTCTCTGTCTTCATCCGTAAGCGGTATTATCTCCGATGAAAGTTCAGGGCGGATATAACTGGCAAGAACCTGTTCTTTACCAAATGTATACATGCTCATCCAATTGGAGTACTCATCGAAATCCGTGGACGGAGTATGTGACAGAGTCATCTTGATATCCGTGACCGCGTCGGATAAAAGCGATTTATTTAAGATATATTCCACGTCATTAAAGGGATTGGAATCCATAAGATATATGGGATAGGTAAAAGTCGTCTCCGGATCTGTGGATACATGTTTGTCCGCAGGCGAGATGATATCAAACTGATCGGTCGCTCGTATGATAAGCTTAAGATTCGGATTGGCGTCAAGCGCTACACGGATGTTGTCGCTAATCTCCTTATATGAACCGCCCATAAAACAGGTCTTAACAGTATCTGTCCCAAAAAGTGCATCCGCCTCCGACGCCTTAAAATTCTCTGTCATCGAAGTGCCCGTGATCATTGCATCATATGTAAAATGCTTCACAATACCGTTATTCTGATATCTCTCATCATACAGCGAGTAAGACATACTCTTAAGCGGAGCATGATAATGGAAAAGAGGGTCGACTATGGCTACAGTAAGTCCAATAAATACCAGCCCCCCACAGACCAAGGATAAAAAAATCGCGTTGAAGCGCTTAGGCGCAATGCTTCGATCCTTGCTCTTATCATTCGAATCATTATGCGATTGTGTCTTAACGTGATCCTTACTGCTCATAATTCCTTTTCATTATATCATCTAAGATGCATGGTGAGTGTATATTTCTCACCGTCTGTCTCGATCTCTGCAAAGCTTCCGCATATAACCGGAAGCATCGGTGGATGATGACCTATATCCACATCCATGACTATCGGAATAGCAAGATCTGAAATTATGTCAACCACCGCCCTGTACATATTGAGCTCTCCGAATGATTCGCCATACCTGTACGGACGACCTATCACCATCCCCTTGATATTTTTAAACCATCCTGCCTGTCTCATATGCCACATGGCTCTTCTGACATCCATGGGGCCTAAGTCGCAGCTCTCCATGAACCAGATGATCCCGTCATCAGCATATCTGTCCGTAAATTCCTCCACTTTATCAAAAGGAGTACCAATAAGCTGAACCAAACAGTCCATACATCCGCCTATAAATCTGCCCGACATATGTATATCTCCTGTCGAAAGCGGAATCCCATCAACAGTATCTTCTATCCGACCTTCATGCAGACTGATGATACGCGTATTTTCAGTAGTATTGTAGGGTTCATAAGGATGCTCGTCATCTTTAAGACTCTCCGTCTCCCATTTATCATATCCATTCAGGCTAATAATACCGTCATGGCAGGCCTCTCCGGTCAGAACATCCACAGCATCCTGTATCGCTTTATGCCACGGATTCATCCCAAATGCCGCCGCACTGGGGCCGTATAATGCCGCAGTGTCTGCCAAAGTAGCTGACAGAAAGGTGAAATTGGTATTATCTGAATAACCCATATACCATTTGGGATCTGCATTCTTTACTGCTTCAAAATCGATATACGGAACAACCTCACACATCAGCTCTCCGCCTCCGCATGACAACAGGACATCAATCCCACTATCCGTATAGAATGAATTAAGCTCCGCCCCACACTTATCAGGGGTATTGCTTATTCCTATTCCCGAGCTTTCATAACAGTTCGGGCCGAGCTTAATGCTGTAGCCCATCTTTTTAAACCTATCCTGCGCTGCTATAAATCCGCTCTTATATGGCTCTGTTGAGCACCCGAATGCCGGTGCCACAAATCCGATACAACCATTTTGACCTAAAAATTCGGGATATCTCACATAATCCTCCCATATTATCCGATAAAATCCTTAATAATCAATGTCTAACAAATATCAAGTTTTTTACATTATTTACTGATAATAGTATATAATAGACATTGACAGTATTTTATCACATTACCTCTGGAATGGGGAGTATTATGAACATCATATTACATCAGCCGGAGATACCGGCCAATACCGGCAATATCGGCAGGACATGCGTAGCTACCGGTACCGCTCTCCACTTAATAGAGCCATTGGGTTTTCATCTGGATGAGAAGTCGATCAAAAGAGCCGGAATGGATTATTGGGATAAATTGGATGTAACACGTTATGTTAACTACGGGGATTTTCTTGAAAAAAATGGCCTTTCAGATAATTCTTCATCCCAAATGTCTGAATCTCCCTTGACAAATACAGGCAGACCCCATATCTGGTATGCCACGACCAAAGCCAAAAAGAGGTACACGGATGTACATTTTGGGCCAAATGATTATATCATGTTCGGCAAGGAAAGCGCTGGAATTCCGGAGGAGATACTTGTTGAAAACGAGCCTTCTTGCATAAGGATTCCTATGCTTGATGATATAAGGTCCCTCAACTTAAGCAACAGCGTGGCAATAGTACTATATGAGGCCTTACGGCAGCAGGATTTTGACGGACTTAACTCAGAAGGTAATCTTCACAGACTGTCATGGAAGAATGATTAGTTTCTGTTATGGAGGATAGATATGGTTGTACAATTCTATGTCATAACATTCTTATTATCGGTATTTTTATCGGGATTATATCTGCTCAACTGGCATCGCCATTTCGAGCCCAATATATTGCTCGTATTCATGCTGGTTCCCATAGTGGACCTGGGCTATGTGATGCTTGCAAGAGCCCGTTCGCTGGATGCTGCTGTTTTTGGCAATCAGATCACTTATATCGGCGGATGTTATCTTCTTCCGTTTATAGTACTCAGCACCTTCAGGTTATGTAATATTGAGTTTGACTATCGTGTCAATGTTATATTTGTGTTATTCAATACTCTCATTTATCTGTCTTCTCTTACTGTAGGGATATGTCCGATATTCTATAAGAGTGTGGATGTGCGCATGGTGGACGGTACTGCAGAGTTGCTCAAGGAATACGGACCTTTACATACGGTATTCTATGCCATGATGATTATATATTTCCTGCTAAGCCTCGGCGTCAGCATATACAGTTTCTTTAATAAACTTGACACCTCCAATAAGATCGTCATCAGACTCTTATTGACAGAAGTGATCACAATAATTGCTTTCTTCGGCGGCAGGATGATCACCAAGAAGCTCGAGTTCGTTCCTCTTGCATATGTTGTCGATCAGCTTATATATCTGTCAATCGCAAGCAAGATGTGTTTATACGATATAAATGACACCGGCATGGAATCTTTGATCCAGTCCGGAGACACAGGACTTATCTCCTTTGATTTCAAATACAGATACTTATGCAGCAATAAGACCGCCAAGAGAATATTCCCCGAACTGTACAATGTCAAGGTCGATACTACGATCGCAGGACATAAAGACCTTGAAGAGACTATCCTTACATGGATCAAGGAATTCGAGAAAAATCCCGCCAACAACAAGTTCCTGTATAAAGACGGTGAGAGGAATTATTTCGTAGAGGTCAACATTTTATATAACGGCAAACGCAAATCAGGCTATCAGCTCTTCGTTAAAGACAATACCAGGGAGCAGGAATACATTGCCATGCTTAATAAATACAACGCCAATCTGCAGACCAAACTTGACGAGATGTATACTCAGTTAGGCAATAAAGACCAATAATCATACATATGGCAGATAAAAGAAAGAATACTCAAAAGCTTAAGATGGATATGGATACAGGAGATGTTCCTTTTAAGAAATATCCCCGGCCACAGCTTATCAGAGATTCCAAGTGGATCTGTCTTAATGGACGCTGGGATTGCGGTGTAATTGTGCCTTTTCCTCTCCAATCGACACTATCTGATTTTGATAATCTGCCCAAGTATAAAGTTGAAGTACCGGAAGAATACGATTACTACACTTCTTTTTCATATATTCCATCAGATGATCATCCCCACGGTTGCAGAGTGTTGCTTCATTTCGGAGCGGTAGACCAGATCTGTGACATAGCTATCGACGGGGTAAAGGTAGGTCATCACGAGGGTGGATATCTGCCTTTTACCATTGATATAACCGATTCCGTGATCAAAGACAGTGCAGCGATACTGTCAGACAATGAAATCCACGGTGGTATGGAAGGTGCACATGTATTACAGGTACATGTGATCGACAGACTTGATTTAAAATACCCCTATGGCAAGCAGAGTAAGACCCCCGGCGGTATGTGGTATACACCTGTATCCGGCATATGGCAGACTGTATGGATCGAAGAAGTTCCGGATGAATATATAAAAGGAATACGTCTCACCCCTGATCTTGACGGCGTACGTCTGATAGTTGAGGGAGATGCGCAAAAATATACGGTAGAAGTCTATGAAGCCGGTATCGGATATAACCCTGCTACGCGGATCATATCTCCCAGGGAGCCATATTATGCTGATGGATCCGGAGGGGAGGACCCTTATATCGATCCTGAGATACGTAAGTCTCTTTTATCAAGAGTATTTAAGCAGGATAAGAAGATCCCTGCCTCTGATATGAACGAGTCAGAGAATGAACTTCAAAGAATAATATACAGAGAGACCTATAATGGTAATAAGACTTATATTGAGATAGAAGATCCTAAGCACTGGTCTCCCGACAGTCCATTCCTGTACGGAATAAGAGTAAGTACTGACAGAGACTCTGTTGCGGCATATTTTGCATTAAGAGACATAAAGATCAAAAAGACCGGTGATCATAAGAGATTCCTGCTAAACGGCAAACCGATATTCTTCCACGGCGTATTGGATCAGGGATATTATCCGGAAGGAATATTTCTCCCAA
The DNA here is from genome assembly GCA_024694055.1 of Lachnospiraceae bacterium. Classification (GTDB taxonomy): domain Bacteria; phylum Bacillota; class Clostridia; order Lachnospirales; family Lachnospiraceae; genus Colinaster. The sequence goes on from JAILKC010000046.1 coordinate 7,183, forward strand.
ACAGTGAAGAAGGTTACGATCGCGACATTATGTATATGAAGGAGCTGGGGTTCAACACCTTAAGAAAACATATCAAGATCGAACCTCCGGCATTCTACGTAGCCTGCGATATACGCGGTATGATGGTATGGCAGGATATGATCAACAATTCAGATTATGATTTCATGCGGGATACGATCCTACCCACATTCGGTATCAAGGCCAAAACAGATCACCTTACCCATCGTGATCCGCAAAGCAGGCAGATATTCGAAGATCATATGAAGGAAGAAGTTCGCTATCTTTATAACTTCCCCTGTATATGTTACTACACCATATTTAATGAAGGCTGGGGACAGTTTGACAGCGACAGACTGTATGAAGAGCTTAAAGATATTGATTCCACAAGGATAGTCGACAGTACGTCCGGGTGGTTCAGGCAGTTTAAGAGTGATGTTGTCAGTCGTCATGTATATTTTCACAAAGTTGCCAAGATCATTCACCACCATCATCCTGTAGTAATTTCCGAATTCGGTGGGTACAATTACGGCGAGAAAGGACACACTTTTAATCCTTTGAGTACTTATGGCTACAAAAGCTTTAAAGATAAAAAACTGCTAAGCGAATCTATACTTAAGCTTTACAGAGAGGATATAATATCTTATATTGAACTCGGCTGTTCAGGCAGCATATATACCCAATTAAGTGATGTAGAAGATGAGACCAACGGCTTCTATACTTATGACAGACAGGTATGCAAAGTTGATAAAGATATTATGCGCAAAATATCCGATGAGATTCGCACAGAGTTTGAGCGTTGTGTCAGTATTAAATAACAGAAGGAGTTACTCATGAGAGAGATAGAGGCATCTGCCATAACGGATGCAGTAAAGGAAATGTGTATAGAGGCCAGCCATTATCTGACTGCCGATATGAAAAAAGCTCTTGACGATGCAGTTAAGAAGGAAAGATCCCCTCTCGGCAAGCAGATTTTATGTCAACTTGAGGACAATCTCCGCATAGCCGGCGAAGATATGATACCCATATGTCAGGATACCGGAATGGCGGTTATCTTCGCCGAGATCGGTCAGGATGTTCATGTTAACAGCAATCTTACGGATGCGATCAATGAAGGCGTCAGGCAGGGATATACGGAGGGTTATCTGCGTAAATCGGTAGTAAGGGATCCTTTGGACCGCGTCAATACGAACGACAATACACCCGCAGTCATTCATTATGATATTGTTCCGGGCGAAAAGATAAAGCTTACACTTGCACCTAAAGGCTTCGGCTCAGAAAATATGAGCCGGGTATTCATGCTTAAGCCC
>JAILKC010000107.1 GCA_024694055.1 Lachnospiraceae bacterium
GAATCTGTGGTTAAGAAACTGATAGCAGCGGACAGGCCTGTCAAAGGAGCAAGAGTAGCGATACTTGGGTTTACTTTCAAGGAGAATTGTCCGGATACGCGTAATACCAAGGTGATAGATATATACAGAGAGCTTGGAGAATATGGTATAACGCCCATGGTGGTCGATACAACTGCCGATGCAAGTGAAGCAGAGAGGCTTTATGGCATACAATTTGCATCAATGTCAGATATTAGGGATATGGACGCGGTGATAGTCGCAGTTGCGCATGATGAATTCTTGAAGCTTTCCAAGGCAGATATTGACGGATTTTTTAATAAGAATAATAAGATCAGGGTACTGGCTGATATTAAAGGACTCTTCGATAAGAGCGAGTATTCCGATACGGACTATATTTATTGGAGACTGTAGTGCATGTCATTATCAGTATGGTCATTGATATTATTGGGTATTATTGCAGCGGGAATATATTATTATATTCCCGTTAAATATAGGGCTATATATCTGACAGGCGTGAGCCTGTCGGTTTATTTCCTATGGGCAGGTATTTATGCTTTTATTGTCCTGTGTACAGAACTTACGTTAAGCGTATTCTTTATACATAAAATTAACCGGGCAAACTGTAAAACGGGCTGGTTGACAGCCGGAATCTGTGTAATAGTCATATTTCTTGCATTTCATAAGTACAAGGATTTTTGGATAGCAGATAATAACGTGATATCCAGGATTCTGATGCCTTTGGGTATATCATATTACAGTTTCAAGATGATCAGTTATATGGCAGACATGTACAGATCTCCGCAGAAAGAACTTGTGATCACAGAGTATTTGTCATATGTTACTTTTTTTCCGCAGATAATTTGTGGACCAATATCAAGAGCGAATGAATTAAACGGATGTTTGAACAAAAGAACGTCCGAGGAAGATGTAAAAAGAGGAGCATATCTGATCCTGCAAGGCCTTTTCTATAAAGCAGTTATCGCAGATAAATTGTCTCCGTATACCGATTCTGTATTTGCTTCCTATGACAGTCATGCATTTTTATCACTGTGGATGGCTGCCTTTTTTTATTCAATAGAACTGTATTGCGATTTTGCCGGATATTCATATATTGTGTCGGGCATATGCAGGCTAATGGGCATTAACATATCAGATAATTTCAGATTGCCTTATTATTCAGCCAGTATCAGGGAATTTTGGACAAGATGGCATATTTCTCTTTCTTCATGGCTTAAGGATTACATCTATATTCCCTTGGGCGGGAGCAGAAGAGGAAAGATAAGAAGAGTAATCAATATATTTGCGGTATTTATTGTAAGCGGATTATGGCATGGCAATACGATAGTATATCTTATATGGGGATTATGGCATGGAGTATGGAATGTATTGTCACCTAGCAAGATCAGGAGAAAGGTCGGCAGATTTTTTGGGATAATATTGACAGATATAATTGTCATGTTTGGATGGATTGCATTTAAGATTGACAATCTTTCCGGATTGAGAACATTTATTGCCGATATGTTTAAGCCGGCAAAACTGTCAATCAGTCTGATCGTTGAAGCTGTGATGCCGTTTACAAATGATTACGCCTCAGTATCAATGCTATTGGCAATTATGTTGCTTGTTGCTGTTCTTTTTACTCTTGAATGGCGTAACTATAGGGGATATAAAGAGAATATAACTATAAGAGCGATGATATATACATTTGCGGTAGTATTCTTCGGAGTGATTGGACAGAGTGGATTCATATATGCCAATTATTAGATGTGTAAATAAAAATAGAAAAAAGCTTATAAAAGCAGTAGTGTTCCTGCTTGTCATTGCTGCTCTGGTTCTTGCAAAGGATCAGCTTTCGGAATATCTGATGACAGATTTAAACTATGGCATGCCGGCTCTTACGGCAAAGGGAAGCATAGACAGGCTGTTTATAGGATCGTCTGCTTTCAGGCAGGGGCTTGATATCAACACGCTTGAAGAATCTGAAGAAGACAGCTATATACTCACTTACAACGGAAATCAACCCTGTACTGAGTATCTGCAGTTAAAGAAACTTATTGGAAATGGAGTAAAGATCCATGAGCTGTATGTGGATATGTATGCATTCACATCAAGCAGAGTACCGGCACTTGAAGATAAGAAAATGTTGTTGGAACTGAATACTTCTGAAAAGAGGGAACTGTATGATACAATTTCGAATAAGGATTTTATGACATTTTGGGAGATGTTCGTAACCGCCAATAATGAACAATTACTGACATGGCCCGTAAGCGAAAGGATAGTGAATTCACAGTTTAAAAATGGAGGAACACTGATCAGTTCTGCCGGACTTACAGAGGAAGCATACGGCAGATTATCTCAGGTATATACATCGGAAGAGATTGATGAGAACCAGAAGAAAGCTATAGAGGATATTATTAATCTGTGTAATGATAACGATATCAATCTTACATTTGTGGAGATTCCCAAGGCTGATGTCATAATGCAGAGTGATGTTTATAATGATATAATGAATGAGTATATTGAACTGCTTGACGGACGGAAGGTGAAATATATCCGATCGCCTGAGGGTCTCATGGGATACAGTGATTTTTCTGATGGAATCCACCTTTCGAGTGAAGGACGTACAAAATATACAAAATGGTTGATCGAAAAGATCGATCCCTGATCATGGTTGGGAAATACTATGAATTATGAAAAAGCAAAGGACATAATCTTTGAAGTATACAAAGAGAAACCTTATGCGGGTGAGACTGCATGTCATACAGATGATATCGGATATGATATCTCTTTTATCATACCGCTATATAATTCAGAAGCATATATTCACAGATGTGTAGATTCCGTATTATATCAGGATAGCAGCGAATACACTTACGAGATCATATTGGTGGATGACGGATCTACAGATTCCACTGCATTGATTGCTAAAGAGTATGTCGATAACCATCCGAATAATATTAAAATGATAAAGCAAGAGAATGCCGGTATCAGTTCAGCTAGAAACAAAGGGCTTATGCTGGCTAAAGGAAGATACATTGCGCTTATCGATCATGACGATTATATAGCACATGACTATATCAGAGTGATCATGGATAAGGTTAAAGAGACAGGGGCGGATGTTGTCAAATGTGCCAGGATAGAGGAAAGAGAAAAGGAAAGAAAAATCATCCATTATCCGGAAATAGATGTAAAGAGTATAGGTGAGAGTATTGATGCTTTTAAGGGATATATATGGGAGGGAGTAGTCGCTAGACAGATATGGGAGAAGGTATGTTTTCCAGAAGGATATTGGTATGAAGACATGATAACCAAAGCCCTCGTATACAGGATGGCTGAAAGGTTTGTAAGTATAGATGCACCTCTTTATGTACATACTAGTAATGAAAGCAACGCAAGCCATTTTGTATGGAATTCTCATGATTATCAATCGCTTGATCAGCTTTTTTTGTTAAAAAAATTGATAGATCATGGCAGACAAATAGGCATTGATGACACTCTTGCACTTACAAAACTGATATATAAGGAATGGTGCGGAAGCCTTTATTACAGCAGAACAAGAAAATTGCCGTACAGAGTTAAACTTGCGGCATGCGCGGTGAGAGCTCATTATATCAAAGAGATGAATATAGAGTGCAAGGTACTAAGTAAAATAGAATATCTGATGGTGGAATTTGTAAAGGGGAATCATTATATAATGTGGACAATTGCTGCGGCAATTTTACATTTAACGGAAAGAATACGCAACAGATTCGGATGGGTATCCATATGAGCAGGATTGTAGAATTGATTCCAACCATGAATACCGGCGGCGCCGAGACAATGGTTAAAGACTATTGCCTGTTGCTTAAGAGCATGGGACATGAGATATGTGTGATAACCATAGAAAGCAATGAAAAATCATCCAATGAAATCGCTCTTCGTGATAATGGAATCAGAGTAATAAGTATCAATAGCAGCACAACTCCCAGGGTGCTTGAGAAAAGCATTGCGGGAAGATTGATTCGAAGAATATCCCGCGTAAGTCGCTTAAAAAGGACGATAAATGAGATTGATCCGGATGTCATCCATGCACATCTTTCGATATGCAGATATTTACTTAGAATGAATCCGGAAAAATACCGTCTGTTTTTAACGGTGCATAATGTGATTGAAAGATATTACAGCCAGGACAGAGATAACAGGATAAAGTATAAAGAATACAAAAGTGTATATGAACTGATACATAAGTATGGTATGAGGCTCATTACATTACACGATTCTCTGAATCGTGAATTGCGAGACTATTTTCAGACGGATAATGTATATACGATCAATAACGGGATTTATACTTCAAGATTTGATCCCGAGTTGTATGAGGCGAATAAGGAAAGAGTTTCCTTGGGAATTGGGCAGAACGATATAGTGGTAGGCCATGTTGGAAGATTCCATCAACAAAAGAACCACGAACTGATTCTGGAGATTTTTTATGACCTGTATAATAAAGATGATCGCTTCAGATTAATTCTTGTGGGAAGTGGTGAACTTAAGCAAAAGATAATGGATCGGGTAAGTGAACTTAACATAAGCGACAGGGTGATTATGCTTTCTAACAGATCAGATATTCCGAGACTTATGAGCGTAATGGATGTTTTTCTTTTTCCTTCCAGATGGGAGGGCTTTGGAAATGTCCTTATTGAAGCACAGTGTATGGGATTGCCCTGCATAGTGTCAGATGTTGTTCCCAAAGAAGTGAGAGTGACGGACAGGGTATTTACAGTCGGCCTCGATGAATCGACGGATAAGTGGAAAGAAGCTATATATAATGCTCTTGATGGAAAAAAGGGATGTGAGCCAATTGGATGCATAGATGAATTTGATATAGAAAACAGCGTACGCAACCTTCAAAGACTCTATCAGGGAGAAACCATCGCCTGAACAAAGGGAATCAATATGAGCAGGATCAGTATAATTATTCCGGCATATAACGTTGAAAACTGCATAAGGGATACTTTGGATGCAGCATACAAGACAGCTGATGAGAACACGGAACTTATTGTCATCAATGACGGATCTACGGACAGAACAAAAGAAGTAATAAATGCGTTTGTGTCAGAACACACCGGCAAATCCATAAAATTCGTTGAGCAGATTAATCAGGGAGTGAGTGTTGCACGAAATAAGGGCATTGAATGTGCTGATGGTGAGTATCTGATATTTTGTGATGGAGATGATCTGTGTAAGGACAGTCTTATAGATAGACTTCGAAGCCACATAGATAATGGTGCTGTGACTGATATGATCCTATGGGGGTTTGAGTCTTTTTGGCCGGAATCAGATGAAAGAACCATCATCCAGGAGAAATTTGCCGGGGATGCAGATGATCCGGAGAAGATATTTAAGAGCATATTATATGGGGATGATCGCATCAGACTTGGATCTTTTGCGGTTAAGAAAGAATTATTGGAAAACTATGGGTTGCGATATACGGAAGGTTGTCCATTGGCACAGGACGTGGAGTTTATGTACAAATGCTTAAGTCGGGCAAGCAGTATTTCGACAATAGAGGAGAATCTTTTCACGTATATAAGAAGAAAAGGTTCCGTTATGCAGAGATACAATATGAACAGATTCGAAGCTCCACGCGTGATGATGAGAATAAGTGATTATGTACATAGCAATACGCAGTTATGTAATGACAGAGAACTCGAAGAGTTTTTGGATAACGGCTTTATATTAAGACATATTATGTACTCCTTTGATGCCTGTCTTCCGTATCTGAAAGATAATAAGACAAGAAGTGAATTCTGGCATGCATATTATTGCAATTATTCAGATGTGGAGTCGATAAGAAAGAATATCAGTCGTGAAATAAAAGTTCTTCCTAAAGAATTAAACAAATATCGTTGCAAATTAATGCTTAAAAGTCCGGAATTATATATTTGGTCCATGTCTTTGCGTAACCGGATGAAAACGAAGAAGACATACAGGTAGAAGAGTTTAATGAATAAAAAAGCAGGTACAGAAGAATTAAAAAAGTTCATTCCTTTTGTAATACTGGGGATAATTACAATCATTCTGGTGGTACGTAATCGTTATACGTTTTGTTGGTCTGATGAGAGCTTTTATGCTTCCAATCTCTACAGGATCAGTAAAGGGGACAAATTTTTTTTGGATGAATGGCATTATACGGTATTGTCTGCTTATGTTGTATATCCGTTCTATGCTCTTTATGTATTGCTTAAAGGTTCGACGGAAGGTATTTATCTGTATCTGAGAGATCTTTGCGTATTGTTTTCTTTGATAGTTTCTTTGGCGACTTACAACTGCCTGATAAGGAAGAATTTCTCTAAAACTGCAGCTCTGCTGGCTTCTGTGGGCGTGCTTATTTATTCGAGGGCCAATATTTCGGGATGCTCATATTATAATATGGGATTTATACTCTTTCTTACGGTTGCCATAGTATTGTATATGGACTTTTACAGTCATAAAACGCTAATAGCAATTCTTGCCGGGATCATATTGACAATGTGTATCGTGACTGTTCCATACGTGTTGCCGGTCCTTCCTGTTATATTCGTTTTCTCTTTTGTTTTGAAGAAAAAAGAGTATTTGATCATGAGTATCAGTTCCGGTATATCAGGTCTGCTCTTTGGGGCGTATTTGATCTTATCGATAGGTATAGGCAATATACTTGGGTCAAAGGTATTGTCTACAACGGGATTCAACGGGTCAAAGTTACTGCAGTACTTTTATGATTTCGGACATTTCTTTGCACATACCCTGATCATTCAGTTCTTTTGTCTGGTGATAAACAGTGTCAACGGTAACAAATGGATAAAAAGATTTACTCTCGCCTGTTCGACGGCGTGTCTTTTGTTTAATCTGTATAACAAAAGGACGTTGCTTGGTGGAGCCGGTATCTCACTGATAGTTTTTTCGCTGCAGCTGATTCCGCTTGTCTGGAAAGATATGGAAGAAGAAAAGAAGAGATTGATAGTATATTTTGCAGTTGTGGGACTGCTTTTCTCATATATTGTGTATATGTCTTCGGATACAGAATTGGATGCTGCTACGATAGGATTCACAATCGTGCAGATTTCAGCAATACTGATCATTGCGGAAACGTTGGGTATAATTGGTGAGTCAGTTTTGATAATAGCGCTTATGTGCACGTTTTTTCTTAGGATATTCGGAGTATACAGGGATGATTATTTGCAAAACTGCACCGATCTTATCACAAGAGGGCCGGCAAAAGGGCTGTATACCACTGCTGAACACTATGCGCAATATGAGGATATATGTGCTGATATAGATGAGTATATCAAGCCGTTAGGTTCAGATACCGGATTGCTTGTAAGCAAGGTCGCACCATGGTCATATATATATGCTGATACAGAATGTGCATCGTTTACAACATGGATCGTTGATATGTCGGATGAGAGGTTGGAAGAATACTATAAGACACATCCATTTCCGGATGTGGTATTGATACTTGATCCTGAGATTGGAGGATATGTAGATACATACTTGGGTTCGTGGAAGACGGGGAAAGACTTATATCCGAATGATAATCAACTGGAAGGATTCCTTTGGAGATATATCCAGGACAATGATTATGAGATCAATCACTGCAGGTCAGGTATGATCTGCAGTAAGCAATAGAATTGTCAGGTGTCAGCGCCTATAGTCCATAAAGATCCAAGGTATTCATTCATTGAATGAGGCTCTATGAATTCGAAGCCGCTTCCGTTGGAGAAGGTCATCTCACCAAAGTATATATCACCGTCTATATTATATAAATCGACCCTTACGTGGGCAAAGTCCGCAGATAATGAAGCGGCAATATCTATCATTTGATCAAAATTCTTTGGCTTGGGAATCTCTTTGTTACTTGAGGGGAAACACTGGACCCAATCGCATTTGTTCCATTCCAGGTCGAATATATCTCTTTTGTGCGAAATGAATCTGTCGGAATCTACCCAACAATAGTATGGTTTTCCGCCGAAGCATAAAAATTTGTAATCCTGAATGTTATCACCCATGTATTTCTCTGCGACGATTTTGGGCGGAATATGCATATATTGAAGCTCGAAGCCTGAATGAAATGCATAATTTTTTTTCAGTGAGAAGAGCAGGTTTTTTTCTATGCGTCTGCGGTCAAAGAGGGATAAACTGTTCTTATCCTTGATTATCTGCACATCACCTGATCCCTTGTTGGTCTTTAAGACGAATTGATTCGGAAGATCATTCCATTCAATGTCTTTTGACTGGTCATATACTGCAAGTAAAGGGATCAAATGATCTATACCGATCTTTTTCTCCACCCATTTTCTGACAGCATATTTGTCTGAAAGAGTGGATTTTCTGGGATCGTGGTTGTATAGTTTGTCCCATTGCATTTTCTCCGTATATGTCGTCAGATTATTCCAATCAAGCTCATAACCGAATATTTTTTCGTATTTCTGGGTGAGGATATTGCGGTATTCTGATTCCGGGATTGAATTCCAGTACGCATTCTGTTTATTTATCCGATGGAGTTCTTTAAGATCGCTGATGGGACTGTACAATCTGTATAGAAAAGGAAAATGATTTTTAATGGATTCTTTGAACATTGCACTCCCTCAAAAATGTAATTTACATTGATTTATTATATGATAAAATAACTTAGTAAGTCAATTTTGTGGACATAAACAGGCACTGTTAAGGTAATGATGTATGAAAAAAGCTTATATAAGTGTGATAACAAACAAAGACTATTATGACGGGCTTCGGATCATGGCCGCTTCTCTTAAAGATACGGGAACGAAGGTGCCTTTATATGTTGTTGTTCCTAAGGATTTGAACATCGACTTTGTGGAGTCGGTTAAGAATTGCTGTGATGGTATTATAGCAGTGCAAGACCGTGATTTCAGTATTCCATATAAAGACGAGAATAAGACAAAATATTGGAATAACACGTTCTTTAAACTGAATATCATGAATCTCACAGATTTTGACAAGATAGTCTATATTGATTCGGATATGTTGGTTCTGAATAATCTGGACAGTTTGTTTGAATATCCCGGAATATCCGCCACGACGGGCGGTAAGTCAGCCCATCCGGAATATATTGAGTTCAATTCCGGCATAATGGTGATAGAACCAAATAGAGAGGAATTTGACAGACTGCTTGAGTGTATTACGCCTGCCATCGAAAGAAAGAAGAGCATGGATAAGGGATACGGGGATCAGGATGTGTTCAATGAGTTCTATAAGGATTGGCATGATGCTCCGGATCATAATTTTGGGGAAGAATACAATGCGTTGTGCGCACATGTGGATGCACTCATGAAAGCTAAGGGATACAAGAATCTCAGACAATTGAGCGTTTTGCACTATGTTGGGCCTGATAAAATCTGGAACAATTCTGTTTGGAGGAATTTGAGACTCATTATAAGATATATTCATGAAGGAAGAATATATACTGCAAAGTCATGGTGGATGTATATGAAACGGATGAGTAAAACAGGTGTTAAAGCATCATGAATATGAAGAGATTCATAAAAGTATTGGTTTTTACGGGATTGTGCGTGCTGTTGTCCGTAATATGCAGTTTTGCGTTAACGTCATCAAGTTATCTTAGGGTGGTACTGCATGAAGTTAATGATAAAGATGCAGGATATAATCTGGTGTTTTTGGGACAGAGTCGAGGAGAGAGTAATATCAATCCTTATGTTCTGGATGAAGTTATGGATTACAGATCATACAATCTTTGCAGGCGTAAGATAAGAGAATATGATCTTCCATATCTTTTAAAAGAGGCAAATCGTAATGATCAGATCGAGGTATGTGTTCTTGATGTTGACCATGTATATTTCAGTGATATGACACCGAATTATTACAATGATGCATACATTTTTCCTCATATAAGCGGAATAAAGGATAGGGTTGAGTATTTTTTTAGATACGTGATAAATGCAGACTATCGCGTGCTGCTTATGCGATATACCATAGAGGGTATGGATGATCTTAAGTTATCCGTATCAAGGATACATGACAAATTGTCTTCACAATACAGACAATATTCCATGAGTGCGGTAACTGATATGGATGAAGATCATGTGTACGTCGGAAGAGGTTATCGCAAGGGGATAGAATATGCCGAAAATCCAACATCCGGGGCTTCATGGAGCAGAGAATCGATTGATGAAAGAGCCATTGACAGCGTAAAAGAACTGGCTGAATATTGCAATGACAATGGGATAAGATTAATAGCCATTCACGCCCCTGTCCCACATGAGAGGTTTTCCGTGGATGAACATGATGACATGAGAGCATATTATACGGAACTGTTTGGCAGATACGGAGTGGAATACTTAGATTATAATTATATTGACAACAAGTATCTTGCCTGGGATTCTGCCGATTTCTCGGATCCGGAAGGACATATGATGAGTAATCTCGCAGATGATTATTCTCGAGTGTTGGGGTTAACTGTACAGAAACTGATCGATGGAGAGGATATAGAGACGTATTTCATGGATCGTCCCAATATGGTGGAATAATATGGCGCTTACATCGACGCTTTTCTTTTCTTTTTTAATTATCAGTTTAATTGCATATTATTGTGTAAAATGTAAGAACAGGTGGATCGTGTTACTCGTGGCGAGTATCATGTTCTACTGTTCTTACAGCGTGTCTGCACTGTTGTTTGTATTG
>JAILKC010000165.1 GCA_024694055.1 Lachnospiraceae bacterium
CATACACATACTCTCCATACGATTTACTACTTCAGCTACCTACCGGTATAATATCCACTCCGGTATTCTCAAAATTACAGTAATCACATGCTTCTATATAATCCACCATGCATATATAGTATATTTTATCCCAGATTTGATCAGAAGTGTCCGATTCTAAAATATCTATATAATCTATTTGAGAAGAATAAATGCCAAGGTTGAACATCCTGAACGCAGGCATACAGGCATACAGTCTTTTTCCGAACAAAGCTTTACTGCAAAGTTTGTTCCTGCAGCGTAAGAATTCATACCTGAGCATATCTCTGCCCTCTGTACGTTTCTCAATACTATTTACCTTCAGGTCTTTCCATACCAAATCTTCCTGAACAGCAAGATTGATCCTGTACTGTCTTACTGCATCGATCACCGGAGACGATTTCTCCGGAATACCATAGTCACTTACTGCCATCCAGAACTTGGGATGCTGCATAAGCTTAAGTGTTGAATTTTTTGGAACGATAGTACCATTACTCATCAAGAGAACCGTCGCGATCTTCTGATTACTTACCGCATATTCGATAAGATCATCTATCTCACGATACAACAAGCCTTCTCCATCTGTCAGATCCAGGCTCATACACAGATCTACTCCGGACAGTAGCAAGTCAAGGTTCTTGATTATCTCTTTTGTCGGGATATAATAATGCTCCTTCACCTGTGGGATCAGATCGCAGCAATTGGAGCAGTGAAGCGAACATATGTCAGAATGCATGACCGTAATTCTCGGAATGACTCTGTACCCCTTCTGATATATCTTGTTCCGCATTTTTTGGCGAAGATCATTCTTGGTAAGCTCAGCATACTCGGTTGTACTAAGCCAATACTCGTATTGTGTAAGAGCTTCCTGACGGATCCTTATCTCATACTTGTCATCCGGAGTCTTCTCCCTATCCAGCGTTACGCACGGCCATGCATAGACCTCTGCGTTATCCAACTCCGCCACCTTTTCTAACTGCTTTATAATATCGAGATAGAATCGCGAGGTTATGACAAGGATATGATCCGACCAGTCGATCTCTTTTAGTGCTTCCGGAGATTTTATGGGATATGATTTATCAGAGAGCGAATACTCCGAGTCCCATTTCTTCTCATCATTATCAACGAATAGTTCTATCTTGCACGACAGATCCATTTGATAATCCAGCAGAATATCCCGCCACATCTCCTGTGGTTGTACGGATGCTCCGAATAGGATCATCCTTTTACTGTTTAATGCATGTACTAATTCCGTTCTTCCTGAATGGCAAAAACGCATCACTTTCCTCCTAATAAAATAAGAGCATATAAATATTTAAGCGCAACCCATACTTACGACTTCTTCATGGTCTCTTTCAGATACTCTACATATGCCTCTCTCTGTCCATACACAATTTCGTCAGGGCACTCAGTAAACCACCTTAAGTATCCATCGTCATTTGGCTGCTTGTTTCCATTGAATGACATTGGATCGTATCCATCCATCAACCTGCAGTTATACAGCAAGGAAACAAAATGACCTCTTATCCTTTGCGGAACAAAGATCTCGGTCAGTTTGATCGGATCGCGATCAAATGTGACTTTAGCGCCAAGTTCTTTCTCTGCCGTTTTGATGATCCTTTCTGAAGCCGGTTCTCTGTATCTTATTATCCCGCCCGGAATATGCCAGCCACTCCCCCTGTAGTCATTACGCCATGCAAGCAATATACCTTTCTCATCATCGCGCACCAGAAGATCAACATTGATCATAGGAGTAATAGTGGTTATATATTTGAACACTTCATCCGGCAGACCATCTTCAGCCGAATCATATGCAGTTATCAGTTCTTCCTTTAATCGTTCCGGATCAAAATCCATATTTTCCTGCCAATTCCTCAACGTAGTCACTGATATCATCTTCCGGGAACATTCGAAAATCATTTATTCCACAGTCGATACAAGTCTGACAGACATTATCTCTGCCTTTTAACATCTGTCGTCTGAATGTCGTAAATCCGTCACCATTCCACACATCCACAAGACTCTTATCGTTGCAGTCATCCAATATCCTGGGATAATAGATCGCGTGACATCCAACGACTTTACC
>JAILKC010000168.1 GCA_024694055.1 Lachnospiraceae bacterium
TCAGACTCTACATCAAATGCACCTTCCTCAATGGTATCAATAGTAACCGGAAGATCAATATTTCTGATATTATTTGAATCTTTGAAGCAATCCTTGGGTATCTCTGTGATTTTATCTACGCCTTCAAAATCCACAAAGCGAAGTGTCGGACAAGCCGAGAATGCACCCTCCGATATATCTGTGATCTCCGCAAAAGCAGGGTCGTTATTTGTGCTTACCATATTTGAACCTACCTTGCCTCCTCTGGATGCAAAACACTCAACTAAAGTCTTGGTAGGATTACCATCTGCGTCCGTACCGTTCTTATAGAGAATACCGTTTTCCGAATACACCGCACTGTTGCCTGTAGCCTGTATAAGATTCGGGCATCTGTAGAAAGGAAGGACTCCCGGATCTGTCAGATCATCGCCCAGGATAACGTTCTCAAGCTGTTCACAACTGTCAAAAGCCTTGGTCGGGAGATACGTAACATCTTCCATAGTCACCTTGGTAATCCTGTCGTTTCCAAGATCGATCTCTTCCTTAGGATCTGCGTCCGGATAATCTCTTCTTGCTGAAGAACCGTCTGAAGCACAGAAACCGTTAAACAGACCGTGATCCATATAATCCGAATAATACGGATCCGTACCTCCGTCAGCGCCTATCCTGATATATGCGGTCGTGTTGACTTTGTTATCATATCTGCCTGCATACCCGTTGGGATTCTTTGAGTTGCCGTTGATATATCCCATTACGTCTATGCTCTTTATACCCGTAGGAATATAGATATCAGACATAGCATTAAGCGCATCCTGCTCTACGGGAGTAAGATCATGTCCTGCCTGGATATCATTATACAGATCGTAATATGTCTTATAATCGGAATAGGTACCGTCACCCCTTGCGTACAGGACATCATTGCCGGAAAGCGCCATATCCGCAGCATAAAGATCATGATAATACTTGATATCTTCATAATGCGGTATATCTACAAGTGTCGGATATCCGTTCTTATTATCAAGCAGCACAGTAAGAGCAGACGGAACCGGTGTCTTATAGCAGACTCTTAAGCCCGTGCCGGCATTTGCAAATGTATCATCACTCATCGCAAATACAAAGGGCCCGTATTCGGAACCGATCTCACCGTGGATAGTGAGTTTGGGACTTCCGGTCTGGAACGCCTCAGGACCGATATTCTCTCTCTTAAAGGTCGTAAGATCGCCCGGTGAATCAAAATAGATATCTACAAGCTGAGGGCATCCCTTAAATGCAGCCTGGCCAATATTTTCAATATTTTCACCGATCGTCGCTTTCTTTAGCTTATCGCAGCTTTCAAAAGCACTTGTGCCAATGTTCTTAACTCCGTTTCCGAGGTTAACATAGGATATGTTCTCAAAATCCTTGAACACTCCTGCCTCAAGAGTCTCTATTCCGTTGCCGTCATCTATCACTATTCCAGTGACATTATTCTTTACATCAATATTAAAGCAATCAGATGCGATCGATTTTATCTGTATACCGGCAACCGAATCATCGATGATAAGATCAGTCTGCCAATCCGTAACAGGGTCCGTACCGGGCACATAGGTACAGTTGACCAACTGACCGTTGGCGTCTATACCCTGAATAAGCTTACCGTTACTTACTTCATATGTAGGGGGATTGGACTCGTTATCCCCTTTATAATACATATATGTAACCGGATCTCCGCCCACGGGAGATGCAGCCACGTTCATCTTGGCAGCCCATGTACATTTACGTGGCTTGGCATAATCGCTTGTAAAGCTCTCAGGTCCCCATACATAGAATTTCGGGTTTTTGACATCATAGAACATCTCGGGGTCGTAATTGACACCACTTGTCTCCACAGGAAATCTGAAATATTCAAGATTGGCACATCTTGCAACAAGTGTGGACGGTACTTTTCTCGGCTCCGGAGTGATCTGAAGTCCCGATGAAAGAGTCACGGTCTTAAGCGCATTTCTGTTAGCCAAAGCGAATTCGCCGAGATCCTCAACCTCGGTAATATATCTTGGATATGTAAAATCATTAAGTCCGTCTTTATTGACTAGTGATGTATCGGTGATAGCAAACCCGTAATTTCCTACTCTTGATACATTCCTGTCTCCGAAATTGACATTTCTTAAAGCGGCACAGTCACAGAATGCACCATCATCAACAACTGTCGGAGTCGTACCAGTTCCCACAAACTTTACATCAGTCAAAAGCTTACAATCATAGAACGCGCCCTTATTGATCATGGTCACTGTCTCGGGAATCTCGATACCGGTTACCTTAGTATGGGCAAAAGCTTCCTTACCTATGGATATGACACCGTTAAGATCTACCTGTGTCAGCTTCTCACCATGGCAGAAGGTCTGGTTACCTATCTGTGTGGCATTACCGAACTTAATATCCTGAAGCATCGTACTTCTGTAAAATGCTCTGTCACAGACATATTTGATATTGTCTCCAAGTAACAGCCTGTTTATCTGGAACTCACCGGAAAGAGCATTCTCCGCTATACCGATAAGCTGTATTGCGGTCTTATTGACGTAGTTCTGATGATCGGTAAAGAACTTCTTGCTCGTATATCCAGCCTGGCTAGAAGTATTTATCTGGGTCTGAGGCGATGTATATTTGAATATGATAAGATCAAGCGGCGGTGTATCTAACTGATTACCGGCATCATCATACGTATACATGGTTGCACGATTAGCCGTAATGGCATCATCGTTCTCCCCTCCGAAAAGCACTCTGGAACAAAGACAGTTCCATCTTGCATCATCGGTACTGTACTTCGGAAGATCCGCATAGCTTCTGACAAGCTGTGCAGGTGCAGCAATGGACGAATCGGCCTGACTCTGTTCATAAAGAGTCTTGTAATTATTCATATCCGTCTGAAAATTCGTATAAAAGAAATTGTATTCAGGGCTCGATGTTATCATCGTCCAATCGTTGGGATCTACGGGAAGTGAATACTGATACCCAAGTCTCTCTACTCTGGCCGTAACGGTATCGGTCTCTCCTATATGCAATGTTACATTCATATATCTCTGTGCCGGGTCGGAAGTTTTGTCGGTAAAGCCGGTGATCGCATCACCTGTAAGATATATATAATCACAGAATAACAGATTGGATGTAATATCGATGGTATCCATATTCATCAGCTTGTTATATCCGGTGATAAATCCGTTATTATACTGGGCGTTGGACTTGACATCAAACTGTCTGTCAAGGAAATATATACCATTACCGATCTCTTTAAGCGTATATGATCTGCTCGTTGTAGTATTGCCGGCAAATGCACCGTTCTCGGCATTGGCCATAGTAAGATTTACGCCCTCCGCCTCTGTAGTTATGCCGAGAGTCGAATACTCCTGAACAGGATTGGCCGTCGGAGAATATGTAGCCTCAACATCCGGTACCGGTATTGCCGCAACAGTAATGGCAGACACCATACAAAGTGCACCGATTGTACGCCTTACTGTCCGCTTCATCTTTCTGTTTCCTGTTTTTTTCTTATGATTTACACTTGAGTTCTTAGCCATTTCCTTCTCCTCAAACAGCTCATCAATTTAGTCAAATCAACGATTATATCTCATATCAATATTCATTCAGCAAGATTAAAAAATATATCGATCAACCTTATCACAAAAATATTTAGTCAAATCAAGGTTCGCACTATCGTTCATATATTACTCTCCCATCATCAGCAATATTCGCATAGAAAGGATACCATGTTTTCTTATCCTCAAATTCTTCGATTGGAAGACATACAAAATTTACCACCTGCATGGTCTTCATAGCGATATCGGTAGATAATCGCGCGGCATCAGATATATACTTCTGAGCCTCTGCTCGTTCGCAATCAAACAAGACCGCAATATCAATATCCGAATCCTGCTTAAAATCACCTCTGGCACATGAGCCAAACAAATATGCTCTAACAGCACGATCACCAAATGTATCGGGAATTGCTGTTGCCAAATCGCTTACAATATTTTCAATTATATCTTTTGTAAGTAGCGCAGTCATATACACACTCCCTATGCATATATCGGCATTTTGGATTGTTTTCTAAAGGATATAGTCCACCCTTCGCATAATCCTACTCATACAACATATATTTTACTATATATTGATGATTTTGCAAGGGTTTAATACAAAATAAGGTATGAGGAGCAAAAGAAGCAAAATAGCCTCTGCGGGGGCAGAGGCTATTACTTTAGTAATCCTTTTCATAATTTCTGTATAATGGATGTCTTTATTCGTTATATTTCTTTTCTGACTTTTTCAATATCCTCAAGACTGCATTCGGCTATAGACATAATGTCTTCATCAGTTTGTCCTCTCAGCAGCATATTACGAATGACTTTAATTGTTTTCTCTTGCATTCCCTGAGTTATTCCTTGAGATATTCCCTGAGATATTCCCTGTTCTAAAAGCGTCTGTGTATGCAATTCTTCATTGTAATCAAGTACATGCATTCGTATTACCCCGGCTTTCTCCTTTTTCAAATCGATCATTGACAACTTACTTATTTCTGTGATATTTTCATACTAAGAAATGGGTTTTTGCCAAGTAAAGTCTATGACTCCAAAGG
>JAILKC010000183.1 GCA_024694055.1 Lachnospiraceae bacterium
AGAATTAAACTGGGCGGATACCGGGTCATCTACACTCTCATTAATAATACTATCGTAGTAGTCAATACAATGATTGCCGGAGCCCGTGGTGATGTGTATAAGAAATGAGCGGGCTAAAATGAACTGCAAAATGGACCACCACCCCCGTCCCCCTGGGCCAAACGGGCTGGCAAAAAATGGACCACTAACCCCGTCCCCCTGGTCCATTCAGGGACTGGAGGGCATAGGCGATGTGAGCTGCGGTATCGCCCGCGGTCATGCTGACTGCACCCATCTTCTGTTCAGCCAGTTCACCTGCATATCCGGCGATGTATGCACCTGCTGCCACCGCCATCATAAGATCCGGTATATAGGCACATGTAGCTGCCAGAACACCGGATAATACGTCTCCGCTTCCGGCTGTAGCCATACCCGGGCAGCCTTTGTCTGTTATGTAAACCTCCTCGCCGTCAGTGATTATTGTAGAAGGCCCCTTTAACAAAAGCACCCTGCGATGATCCCCCTCAAAACCATCCAGATACTTAACGGCACTTCTTATAGGATCTGCAAGTATATCATCAATACCAAGTCCGCACAGTCTTGAGAACTCTTTAATGTGCGGTGTAAGCACCAGATCGCAATTTGCCTCTTCGACAAGTCTCTTGTCCATTCTTGACAGCATCGTCAGTCCGTCAGCATCTACTATGAGTCTGCCCTTATAGTTCTTTAGCAGATATTCAAGCATCTTAGACGTGTCATCGCTTATGCCGATACCCATCCCAAAAGCGACCGTCTTAACATTACGCGTAATATCCGCCAACTCTTCTTCGCTATAAACAAATTCTCCGTCCTTATCAGACATGGGGAATATCGTACTCTCCAGGATATGCGGGATCACATCATGAATAAGAGATCCCGGCAGACCGATCTTAACAACCCCTGCGCCGCTTCTCATCGCAGCATTTGCCATTGAGGCAAGCCTGATCGCACCGGTGTAGCGAACCGAGCCGCCAATAAGTGCACTATATCCGTATGTACCTTTGTTGGAGAGATTCTTCCTGACGGGAATGGAATCACGAACATCCGAGCTTTCGATCAGATGATACAGACCTTTATCAGATACAGGCTTAATGCCTATATCGACATTAACTTTTTTTCCGGTTACATCTTTGGCCATATTAAGGAAATGACCGGGCTTATATGATCCTATGGACACGGTAAGATCGGACACGACACATTTATCACCCATTCCGCTATCGCCGTTAAGTCCGCTTCCTATATCCGCAGACACAACATATGCGCCCTTATCATGCGCGTCATTGATCCTGTTGATCACTCGGGCGATATCATCGCGCACCGCTCCCTTAAATCCAGTTCCGAGAATGCAGTCCACGATCGTTCCATATGCCGTAAGGTCGATCTTATCACTCCAGCTGACTGCAGGTATTTCTTCCGCGATACATCTGTCATAGAAAAATCGGCCGTCTTCAGACATACGATCACTTAAGCGTATGATCGTCACTGGGACACCCGATTTTTTCAAAATTAGCGCAAGTGCATAACCGTCACCGGCATTATTGCCGCTGCCACAGACTATCCCCACAGGTCCATTCCATGACACAGAGTCATATATCCCCTGCGCAGCTCTATGCATGAGTTCCCTGCCGGATGTACCACTTTCTATGGTATGGGCATCACTCATGCGCATATTGTCAACAGACAGTATATCGATCATTCCAGATTAAACATCCCGCCTTCATCAAGCAGTCCGAAGCCTGCTGCCTTAAGTACCTCTACTGCCTTGGCTCCGTCCGAAGTCTTAAGTATCATTGCTCCGACCTTGGATGTCGCCATCGCATACATATACTCGATACCAATGCCGGAATCGGAAAGTGTACGGAAAAGATCAGCCAGGGCTCCGACTTTATTCTCAAGCCTTACAGCCACAACACTCGTAGTCTTGGCCGAGAAACTGTTCTCCTTAAGTATCTGACTGCCCTTATCCGGATCTGATACGATCATACGTAACAATCCGTATTCACTGGTATCTGCAAGTGATATCGAATATATATTGATATCATTCTCCTTAAGTACCTTGGCTACTTCCTCAAGCGTTCCTACTCTGTTCTCTATAAATACAGTTAACTGTCTTACAAAACCATCTGCCATTGCTCTACCCTCTTTTTTAATCAAACTTACGATTGTCGATAACTCTTACAGCTTTGCCCATGCTTCTCTCTATCGTCTTGGGTGCCACAAGCTTGACCTTAACGGCAAGTCCTATCATCTGCTGTATAGCATGGCTTACTTTTTTATTCAGTGCTTCGATTTCCTTTACCTCATCAGAGAATGATGATTCTTCCATCTCCACGAGTACTTCAAGAGTATCGAGGTTATTGACTCTGTCTACGATGATCTGATACTGCGGTGTAACTCCGCCTGCTTCCAAAAGAGCTGTCTCTATCTGCGACGGGAACACGTTGACTCCACGTATGATCAGCATGTCATCTGTTCTGCCCTTGAAACGTGATATGCGAGCTGAAGTACGTCCGCACTCACACTTCTCATGTGTGATGCTTGTCAGGTCCTTGGTCCTGTAACGTATAAGAGGCATGCCTTCCTTCTGAAGATTGGTAAGAACAAGCTCACCTGTCTCTCCGTCAGCCACATGCTTAAATGTATCCTTATCAACGATCTCGGGAAGATAATAGTCTTCCCAGATATGAAGGCCCTTATGATATTCACAGTCACATGCAACACCGGGTCCCATCGTCTCACTGAGTCCGTATATGTCATGAGCACTGATACCGAGTTCCTCCTCGATCTGCAGTCTCATCTTCTCCGTCCAGGGTTCTGCTCCGCATATAGCAGACTTAAGCTTTATGGAATCTCTAAGTCCCATCTCTTTTATCACTTCAGCTATATGAAGGAGATAAGAAGGGGTACACATGATACCCGTAACACCGAAATCGCACATCATGGTCACGAGCTTTTTGGTATTACCCGTTGACTGAGGTACAACAGTCGCACCGATACACTCAGCTCCGTAATGAGCACCGAGTCCGCCAGTAAAGAGACCATATCCGTATGCCACCTGAATAGTGTCATCTCTGCCCAGTCCCGCCATGGCGATACATCTTGCCACGCTCTCAGCCCATGTATCAAT
>JAILKC010000186.1 GCA_024694055.1 Lachnospiraceae bacterium
CATATTCAAATTGATCCAGCGCCGTCATGATGATGATGATCAGATGCGGATATCTCTCCGTGGCCATCTCTGTAAATTCGATCCCGTCCATGAATGGCATGGATATGTCCACAAAGGCTATATCCGGTTTGTAGTCATCTATCACGTTGATGGCCTCAATTCCGCTGGCGGCTTCCCCGACCACCTCCATACCGAGGCTCTCCCATTTGATGCCACTCCGCATCAGTTTGCGCGCAGATTCTTCGTCATCAATTATCATGACTCTGTAAGTTCTGTTCATCTTAGTCTCCCCTTATTTCCCTTATAATCCACCCCTTGGAATCTTGAGTCTGATCTCGGTGTATTCACCGGCTTCACTTACGATATCCACTACATCATCTCTGTTGCAGTATATCCTTATCCTCTCTATGGTACCCCACAGTCCGAAACTGCCCGTATCCGAGTCATCGTCCTTTTTCCTGTCAGGAGATATTATCCTTGCTATCTGTTTCTCATCCATACCCACTCCTGTATCGTGTACGGTAAGTAGAAGAACATCTTCACTTATCCTTGCAGATATACGTATGAGTCCCGGCTCACCTTTGAGCCTGATACCGTGATATATACTGTTCTCCACCAGAGGCTGCAGTATAAGCTTGGGTACTATAAAATTACCGGCATCTTCAGCTATGTCATATTCGTCATTGATGATATCACCATAACGCAACTTCTGAAGCGAAAGATAATCCTGTACTATCCTTATCTCCTGTGACAGCCTGATCTCCCTGTCGCCTTTGCTTAAGAAATTGCGATAAAAGCTGCCTAGCGTCTCCAGAGCATCGTGCACCTTATCTGCTCCGGCATCCATTGCCAAAAAGCCTATGGTCTCAATGGAATTATATAAAAAGTGAGGCTTGATCTGCTCCTGAAGAACTCGCATCTCGGCTCTCTGAACAGTCTTCTCCTTGTCTATAACAGTCTCGATAAGCTCATTTACATGATCTATCAGATCATTGTAATCGCCCTTAAGCATATCAAGTTCGCTGTATGGTATATCCAGTTCGATCTTTTTCAGATCACCGGACTGCTTATTGTCCTCCATGGATGCCGACAATTTATACACAGGCTTGGTGATGTTCTGCGTGATAAATCTGCCGACCAATATGACCATGATCATAAGCACGGCCATCATGATCGCAAGCACATATAAGATGCTGTAAGGAATACCTTCAATACCGTATGGTGTGACTCTCAGTATCACTATAGGCATATTATTGACTTTGCAACCGGACAACAGATATTGTTCGCCGCCCTCCATCACGTCCTTATGTGATACCTTTGGACTTAAAAAGCTCTCATCAAAGAATCGAACATAATCTTCATTACCGGCCAAAAATGAGCCATCCTGCCCCATTATGCATATATTGTCATACTTAAGCTGGCCAAGCATGCGTTCAAATACGGCAGGCGATATGTTCAAAAGAAGAATACCCGTACGCTTCTGCGAAAACAGATCGTATATGGCTCTTCCTATCGTCACAACCGGCTTATTATCCGGAGTCACCGCCACGCCGTTGCTGTTAAGCGACACAACCGCACGACCTTTTGCATTATATATGTCTTCTCTCCACTCATTCCCTTCTATACGATCATGGTCAAACTTATATGAATAACGTTTGGTAGAAAGCATGATGAGATCTTCTCTAAATATAAATACGGTGTCCACGCCTTCTTTAACGTTAAGTATGTCCATGACTCCATATCTGGCATCATTGATCATACCCATATCCACGGTGCTTTCTTCTGCTCTTAGGAAATTGACCAATCTGTCATCAGTCATGATGATCCTTGACAATTCAGAATAGTTCTGAATATCCGAGCGGATATTCTGCGAAAGTATCGTCAGGACATTCTCAGATTCCCTCTTTTTAAAATCTCTGCGCTCTTTATCAGTGATCAGGTATGTAGATACCAGAAAGGACAGGATGATCACAAAGATTATGAGAATGATAAGACGCTTAAGTGTGGATGAAAGCGATCTTCTGTATGATCTTTTGTTGGAAGCTGTTACAAGCTCGTCTGTCATTGATTCTCTCCACGATCGTATACACAATCAGAATACCACTTTTTACTTTTAATGCCAATAATAAACGCGCAAAAATAGACCTATTGCGTACGCAAAAATGAATAAAAAAACAGGACCTGATGTGATATACATCAAGTCCTGTGTCATAAGTCCTATAAAACGATCAGCCTTTTACCGCACCGGCAATAAAGCTCTCCTGTATCCTCTTGCTCAAGAATACATATACGATCAACGTAGGGAAAGTCGCTATAACAAGTGCCGCTCCGATCGGACCCCAGTCCGTAGTATATGCTCCGGAAAGAGCTTTGATACCTACAGGCAACGTTCTGTGCTTCGAATCACTGATGAACACGTTTGCAAACATGAACTCGTTCCAGCACTGCAGATACGAATATACACCTATTGTCGAAAGCGCGGGCTTCATAAGAGGGAGAATGATCTTAAAGAATGTTCTCCAAAGTCCACACCCGTCTATCCTTGCAGCCTCATCAAGATCCATGGGAATCTCTACCATGAAGCCTGTACATATAAGGATAGCCATCGAAAGAGCAAATGCCGAATATGGAATGATGAGCGTACTGTACTTATTCAGCCAGTGAAGTCTGGACAATACTACATATACCGGCACGATGGATGCCTGAATGGGTATCGTAAGACCAAGCATAAAGAATGCATTGGTAAGCTTACTTCCTCTCCACTTCACACGTGTGATAACATATGTAGCCATCATCGCAGCCATCATCGATATCGCTATCGCCGACACCGTAACAATGATACTGTTAACAAAATACAGTCCCATATTACCTGTGTTCATGGCAGATGAGTAGTTGCTCCACAGCCATTCCTTGGGCAGACCCACAATGTTTTTACCGAATATCTCTTCGTTTGACTTCAGCGAAAAAGTAAACATGAAGTATATCGGAAACAGATTGATCAAAGCCCATATCGCCAGGAATATATATATGAATACTTTCATGGCGGGATTTGACTCTTTAAGAATATAGCGTTCTTCGTCAACCGACGCCTTAGAAGTTTTCTTATTGTCTTTCATCTTAATTATCCTTTTCCTTAAATGCCGCAGTTATCAAAAGAGCAAATGCGAAACAAAGTATTATAAGCATAACCGATATGGTACTTCCCATTCCGTATCTGTTTCTTAAGAACAACATGTTCTCAAGCAATGTGGAAGGGACTTCCGTAGTCTGGAAAGGACCGCCTTCTGTCAGGCTGCGAACAAGGTCATATGTCTTAAGTGATCCTGTAACGGCAAATATTACGCTTACTCTGATAATGGGTTTGATAATGGGTATCACAACATATTTGTCAACCTGCCAGTTGGTAGCTCCATCCAACATAGCGGCTTCTCTTAAGTCTGCCGATACACCTTTAACACCGGCATACATAAGCAGCATATGATAACCGATATACTGCCAGATAGTAGGTACAATGACTGCTCCAAGAGCCGTCTTAACTTCACCTACCCATACATGCTTGAGATTGTCAAATCCCAACGCCCCAAGCAACATATTAAGTACTCCGTAATCCGGATTATAGATCTTGAGCCATAACTGACCGATAACCACCGTAGAAATAAGCACCGGCATAAAGTATACGGAAAGGAAGAATCTCTCTCCCTTGTACTTTCTTCCAAGAAGCAACGCCAATCCAAGTGAGAAAGGCAACTGAACAAATACCGAGAAAAATGCTATAAGCAACGAGTTCTTAAGCCCCACCATGAACTTGATGGATCCGTTGGTAAAGAGTTCCTTGTAGTTCTCCAAACCGATGAACGTTCCTTCCGAGAATCCGTTCCAGTCAAAGGTACTTCTGTATACCGATACGGCAATAGGTGCTATCAGTATGCTCACAAATAGAAGCAGTCCGGGAAGCAGGAACAGGAATATATTAACTCCCTGAATAAAGTCCCTTCTCTTCTTCTGTTTACTCAAATCAATTGAATTATTAGCCATTTGTGTAACCTTTTCTAAATAAAAACCCTTCCCCTACCCCGATGGGAGGCAAGGGAAGGGCCAAACTACTTATTTATAGTTTATCCTGTTGAATGATTAGCGGATATCCTTTGCAAGACCCTCAATGAACTGAGTTCCGTCTACCTGGCATCCATAAACCTGATCAACATATGAAAGGTATGTGTTAGCATCGTCAGCGTTCATAGCTGTATCTCCGAAGAGAACCATTGAATCAGCCTTAGCTACGATCTCTGCAACTGCCTGTGTAAGACCATTGACAGAAGATGTGTCACCATAAGGTGTCCAAGCAGGAAGTCCACAACCATCAAGATAACCATAGTGGCAGATGAGCTTTCCAAGCTCCATAGCATAATCTGCTGCTCTCTCAGCGTTAGGTGAAGAAGCTGCTACTGCAAGAGTATCAGAAGGTCCACCGATGAGCTGACCAAGCTTAGCCTTGTCTGCATTGATTACAGGGAACTCACTAACCTTAACCTTGTTGTAGAACTCCTCATTAGCTGCGAAGTCTGCACAGTTCCATGTACCGTTCATGTAGAATGCGTACTTACCATCCATGAAGTTAGCCTTAACTTCGTCGTTAGTAAGACCGATACCTGAAGGATCGAAGTAACCGTTGTTAACAAGACTCTGGAATGTGTCAACAGCTGCTCCAACGTCTGCATTGTTCCATGTAGCCTTACCAAGGAAGATGTCGTTAAGAGTCTGAGCGCCTACGCTCTTCTCGATAACTGACTCAAGGTACTCGGTAACACACCATGTCTCCTTACCAGCACAGCCGAAAGGAATGATGTTCTTAGCCTTAAGGGCGTCACAGCAAGCGATGAACTCATCATATGTTCCAGGAATCTCATCGTAACCAGCTTCCTTAAGGAGATCCATGTTAGCGAAGAGACCAACGATGTTCATTGTTGTAGGAACACCGTAGTGCTTTCCATCGTAAGTTGTGTTTCCTAACATAACTTCAGGAAGCTCACTTGCATACTTCTTGTAAACTTCATCGAGGCAGTAAACCTTACCAGCGTCTACGAAGTCGCCAAGGAATGCACATGACCATGTGAAGAAGATATCAGGTAACTCATCAGCTGAAACAGCAGCCTTGATCTTAGTCTTGTAAGACTGGTTCTCGAATGCTTCCCAGTTGAAAGTGATGTTGGGATATGCTGCCTGCATATCAGCGATAGCTGCTTCATAAGCGTGACGGTTAGAGTCACTCTCTGTAGCAATACACCACATGTTAAGTGTAATAGCCTCATCTGAAGCTGCCTCTGCGCTTGTATCAGCGCTTGTGTCGGCTGCGGGAGCTGCTTCTTCCTTAGCTGCAGGAGCTGCCTCCTCTGCTGCAGGTGCTTCTGCTGCAGGTGCTTCTGCTGCAGGAGCTGCTGCGCTGCCACATGCTACAAGCGAAAGAGCCATAGCACCGGCCAACAACATTGAAACTAAACGTTTCTTCATAATAATGTGTCCTCCATGACGAGCACTTGTTGCGGGCTCACCGTATATCGGTGCAAACGATCCGGGCTCGTCTCGAATCGCCGTGTGAAGTATACCTTCACGCTACCCTCCCTAATAGAATAGTGTCGACAGTAAACTGTCATTTATCAATAAACGCTTGCGCGCTTATGATCATTGTTCTTTGGTTACATGCACCATCGGCCACGGATAGTCAATGGTGAGTTCATCGCCGTCAAGGCTGTAGTATAACAATGAATCCTCTATGGGATCTGCATACATAAGCTTGATGGTACCGGCAGCCTCATCTACGGCATAACGACCGACAAAGAATCCTTCCTCACTGAATGTACCTTCCGAAGTAAATTCAAACGACCAGCCGTTGTCCTGTCTCCACATACCTGCGATCCCATCCGAGGCGCTGCCTCCATCGCGGGTATATGTCGATCTCTCATAGAAGATCATCTTCTCTCCGTCCATCACATACCGATGGTCGAAACTTGCTCCCGACGAATCCTTAAGTACTATAAAGGTATCGTCTTTGGTATATGTATATTTATCACCCTTAAACACTGCCTTGCCATTATCGGATAATGCAAGGACTTCCTTATCCGGCTCGTGTATGTATGCCCACCTGTCCGTATTCGCCGTACATCCCGCAAGCGATATGCATAAAGCGATTCCCGCTACGAAACAAGTGATCTTCCCGGTCTTTCTCATGTCCACAACCTTCTTCTAAGGCACTTTTTATTTATACAAATAAAATATATATAAAATTTTCAACATATTGAATGGAATATTTTTACTTCAACAAGCATATTTCTTACTTCTTGAACACAAAATGCACAAAAAAACATATTTTTTTGTGCATTTTGTCAGTAATGATCATTTATATAGTTTTTTCACATTCGGTAATTATGCAAAAAGCATGTCCCAAATGTTCATTATTTCGTGATGCTGCTTAACCATACGGTAAAGCTTTCCGGTTTTGCCGTAAAACAGATTATAAATCTTCCGTCCTTGGTCTCAGTCACCTTTGCATAGAGATCCTCTCCTATATCTATCCTTATATTCTCATATTCGGACAGTTCTGTATGTGCAGTCAAAACAGCACATTTATCTGATATCTCATATATATATCCCGTATACGATGTATCGCTTACATGCTTTCCGTCCAACGGATAAAACGCCACTTGCTTCGGTGAACCAAGCCTGATACGTCTGTCTTTTTCCCTTTCCAGAAATTGTTCGTAAGGTCCCCCGATCCCATCGATTTGCGATATGGTCAGTTCTTTTTTCACTCCTTTGGGCATGATCTTAAATTCTTTAACAACGGATATATCTTCTTTTATCCTACCAAGAGTGTCGGGCGAAACCAGTATCTGCCCTTCGGTGGTATAGCTTTCTATCCTTCCCGCAAGATTGACAGGCGATCCTATAACGCCGTATCTGATCCTGTTCTCTGATCCAATATTGCCCAATATGACTTCGTCGGTATTGATCCCTATCCCCATGGCCAGTTGCTCATATCCATGTTCAGCATTCCATTCATTGACGCGTTTCATGCGTTTCTGCATGGCGATCGCAGCAGCCACGGCATCCGAAGCGTGATTCTTGGTCATGATCGGTGCACCGAAGATGATAAGCATACCATCACCCAAAAACTCTATCAGCGTACCGTTGTATCTGGCAAATTCCTCACACATCTCACTGAAATAGTGATTAAGCATATTGATAAGATCCGTCGGCTTCATCCTCTCGCACATGGCCGTAAAGCCTCTTAGATCAGTCATCATGACCGTAAGCAGGCATTTCTGACCGCCCAGCTTCCATCCATCCGGAGTTTCAAGTATCTGTTTAACGATCTCATCCGAAAGATATTTTCCGAAAGTCTCCTGAAGCACTTTATTTCTTATCTCAAGCTGTTTATTGAGCGAGCTTATCCTGTTCATGGCTTTGACGGCATCACGCATCTCCGTAAGCTCTGTAATATCGCTTATTACAAGAATAATCCTTGAGGCATCTTCTTCTCTCATATAAGAAGAGACTATACGAAGTTGCTTGACCTTATCACCAACAGTATATGGGGAATATTTCTCCAGGCGCTGACCTTTGTCATATATGGCATCCAAAACACTCTGCCTGAACTCGTCGTTTGCACCCGTTTCATCTTCTTCAAAGAAGACTCGCGCAAAAACATTTCCGGTAAGATTGTCTGTAGTCTTTTCAAATATGGCCAAAGCAGCGTCATTGACAAGTTCAATAATACCGCCCTTTCCTATCACCATCAGTCCTTCCGACATATATGAAAGAATAAGTCCCTGTGTATCCCGAGTCACTTTGTCTCCTCCTCAGATCAATCTACATATCCATTATAACGCAAAAACGGCCGCTTCGCAGCGGCCGCCATGCGTATTGAGCGGTCCGCATTTTGGTCGAACACCATCTCCACATCCTTTATACTTTCCTTAGCATACTCTTCGGAAGCCAAGAATGCATCCAGACTAACTTCGACATGGTTCTTTGCAATAGTACGTATGACACGCCACTCACAGTTTTCGGAAATTGTTCAACACAGTATTTTGCACGTATTAGGGAATAAGTCCATTTGTTTTCGAAAACAATTCAATGCTCTCAAGCCCGTATTTATAAGACAGACTGTTTTTCCGTTCTTATCATGTGTCCTTCCTGTATCGCTGCGAATGTAGCCACTGCACTGGCGATAGCCCACTGTATTTCAGATCAATTATCTTTAATGTCAGTGGAAGTACAAAAAACAGTATTCCCGTCACCTTATTCATTATAGTATGTAAAACAACTATTTTCTTTCTCGTGACATATCCGGAAATCAAGTTGACTGCCTTAATCACGGCCATCACGATGATCCAAATCAAAAGCCAGGTCGGTATATGAATGACCGGAAGCAGTTTTATCAGACACAAAGTGACCATTACAAAATCAGCCACTGTATCGAGCTTCGATCCAAATTCACTGACAGTGCTTGTCTTCCGCGCAATTGCCCCATCTAACATGTCGCTGACCCCGGCAGCAATATACAAAGCA
>JAILKC010000089.1 GCA_024694055.1 Lachnospiraceae bacterium
CGTGTTTTTCTCAACTCCCGCTCTTGCGTTCAAGAGCTGCTACAATGCGCTTAATACGATGTTTGATGCTGCCGTTGTCAATATCAACAAGGCACTAGATGTGGTTGAGAAATACGACCCCATAGCGATATCGGAGATAGAGGACGAAGAGAAGAACATCGATATGCTGACGGACAGGGTGGACAACTATCTTGTACAGCTTTCCCCTCATATCAGCGAGGATCTGCATATCAAGATATTTGATGAATATCATAAGATGGTAACGGAATTCGAGCATCTGGGCGATTATGCCGATAATATTGCACAGGTATCCAAGCAGATGAAGGAAGAGGGGGTGGAGTTCTCTGAGAAGGCCCTTAACGAGCTGAAGATAGTACGTGATCTGCTTGATACGATACTGGATTATGCCAAGCTTACGTTCCTTCGCCGTGACATCAACGCGGCATATCATATAGAGCCTCTTGAAGAAGTCATGGATGACCTTATCAATACCCTTCATGACAATCATCTGGGAAGACTCAGAGACGGTAACTGCACGATAAGAGCAGGTATAAGTTTTCTTGACATATTGACTAACCTTGAGAGTATATCTGACAGCTGTTCACATGTGGGCGTGGCAGTGGTTGCCAGAGTTGTGCCCGAGACGGCCGATATGCCGCATGCTTATATCAGCGATCTTCACAAGGGCGTGAATGAAAAATACAATGAATCTTACAATAAGGCTCGTGAGGAGTATTACGGCTTGCTTAGCAAGATTGAATAGTGAGGTGCGCCCGTGCAGGAATGTGTCGAACTTAAGGGAGTGATCCTTAAGAGTGAGCCCATAGGTGAGTATGACAGGCGTATAGTGATACTTACCGATAAAAGAGGCAAGATATCAGCTTTTGCCCGGGGCGCGAGAAAACCTAACAGCCGTTATGTTGCCGGAACGGGACCTTTTGTTTTTGGACAGTTTAAGCTTTTCGAGGGCAGGAATTCATATTCACTTAATGATGTTGAGGTGCTTAACTATTTTGACGAATTCAAGTCGGATATGGAAGCGGCATATTACGGGATGTATTTTTTGGAAGTCGCCGATTATTATACCAGAGAGAATAATGACGAACTGATGATGCTTAAGCTTCTGTATCAGAGCTTAAGAGCACTTTTGCATGACAGTATGGACAACAGGCTGATAAAAGCTGTGTATGAGATCAAATCTACAGTGGTCAACGGCGAATTCCCGGGTATAACTGCCGGTCTTAATGTGAGTGAGTCTGCCATGCATGCGGTAAAGTTTATCACAGACAGCTCCATAGAGAAACTTTATACATTTGCGCTTAAGCCCGATGTGCTCAAAGAACTCGAGATGATCGCATCGGATACTGTGAAAAAGGTGATAAACCATTCTTTTAAAAGCCTTGAGATATTAAACGGACTATCGGTGGGATGAATGTTTTGTGACGATGAGGCGGTATAGCAGGGTAAGATTATGAAAGACATATCAAAAGAAAATCTCATTAAAGAATTTGAAAAAGTGTATGGTGACAGCGAGGGAGTCTCTGTATATTTTGCACCGGGAAGGGTCAACCTGATCGGAGAGCATACCGACTATAATGGTGGTCATGTATTTCCGTGTGCGTTGTCGATAGGTACATATGCAGCGGTGAGAAAGCGAAGTGACAGGAAACTAAATTTTTATTCGCTTAACTTCGCGGATAAAGGAGTGACTGAGACATCTCTTGATGATATGAGGCCTTGTAAGGATGACAGCTGGACTGCGTACCCCAAAGGCGTTATATGGGCATTTATGGGGAGAGGTTACGAGATCGGACAAGGGCTTGATATGCTGATATACGGCACTATTCCTGCGGGAAGCGGACTTTCGAGTTCGGCATCTTTGGAAGTCCTTACCGGCGAGGCAATAAGAGATATATATGGCTTTTTGGATGTGACCAATACGGACCTTGCGGTTATAGGCCAGTATTCGGAGAATAATTATAACGGAATGAAGTGTGGTATCATGGATCAGTTCGCGTCGGCCATGGGTAAAAAGGATAACGCGATATTCTTGGATACTGCGACTTTGGAATACGAATATGCGCCCATAGCGCTTAAGGATGCCTGCATAATAGTGACCAACAGCCATGTGAAGCACAGTCTGGTGGGAAGCGACTATAATACAAGGCGTGCCGAGTGTGAAGAAGCGTTGGCTGAGCTTAAAAAAACAGTAGATATTAATACACTTGCAGATCTTGATGAGGACGACTTTGAAAAGCACAAGTCAGTGATCACAAGGGATAACTGCCGCTTAAGAGCCAAGCATGCGGTGTATGAAAACCGTAGGACGATAAAGGCGGTAGATGCTCTTAAAAGAGGTGATATTGAAGCTTTCGGCAGGCTTATGAATGAGGCGCATGTATCGATGAGTAAAGACTATGAAGCCTCATGCCCTGAGGTAGATATACTTGTAGAGGCGGCATGGAAGACAGAGGGTGTCATTGGAAGCCGTATTACCGGAGGCGGTTTCGGAGGTTGTTCGGTCAGCATCGTACGCAACGATTGCGTAGAGAGATTTAAGGAAGAAATATCAAAAGAGTATAAAGAAAAATGTGGAAAAACAGCTGATTTTTATGTGGTATCCATAGGCGACGGACCGTGTAAGCTGTGAGAAATATCCCTTGCCAACAAGCCCTAATATCTGTATAATAAAGAGATGATATTAGGAGAGCAAGGACACGATGATAGATGAACATGTAGACAGGAAGAAAATATCAATTAATATATTGGTTTCCTGTCTGCTTTTTTTTCTGATTACAGGGTGCGGAAGTGCCAAAGAGGATGTTTCCACACTTACATTTGATAAGGACGGACATATTCTTGAATACCTTGTCGAGGACTTCCCGGCAGACAGCTACGATGTGAGCGAATGGGAAGACGAAGTTAGGAAGGGCATGGATGCATACAATAAGTCCGGCAAAGGCACGATCACATTGTCTGATGTGGAATTCAAAGATGATAAGCTTAAGTGCATGGTGGATTATGACACGGATGATGCATATTTTTACCTGAACAATGAGCCGCTTTTTTACGGAACGGTATCTCAGGCAGTCAAAGCAGGATACAGTATGACGGTGCCGGTATTTGATACTAAGAGCGGGGATGAGCTGCCTCCTGTCAGGCTTAAGGATATGTCTGAGTCGAATGTTATCATAATAGGCAGACCGATACAGATAAAGACGCATAAGAAGATCAGATATGCGAGCGGTTCCGTGCATGTGGAGCATGATCTTAAGAGCGCAGTCATAGAAGGTGAGGACACGGCATATATCGTGTTTGACTGATAGATAATAAAGATTAAGGAGATATAAGCAATAATGGAAAAGACAATGGATAAGATCGTTAATCTCGCCAAGACAAGGGGATTTGTATATCCGGGCAGCGAGATATACGGAGGATTGGCAAATACTTGGGATTACGGCAATCTTGGAGTAGAACTTAAGAACAATGTCAAGCGTGCATGGTGGCAGAAGTTTATTCAGGAGAACCCGTACAATGTCGGTGTTGACTGTGCGATACTGATGAATCCTCAGACATGGGTAGCGTCAGGACACCTCGGAGGTTTTTCAGATCCGCTGATGGACTGTAAGGAGTGTCATGAGAGATTCAGAGCAGATCAGCTCATAGAGAAATTTGCTGAGGAGAACGGAATCGCTCTGGATGGCTCGGTGGATGGATGGTCTCATGAGAAGATGGAGAACTTTATCAAGGATAATAATGTTCCCTGTCCTTCCTGCGGCAAACATGATTTCACATCGATCAGAGAATTCAATCTGATGTTCAAGACCTTCCAGGGCGTGACTGAGGATGCCAAGGATACGGTATATTTAAGACCTGAGACCGCGCAGGGTATATTTGTTAACTTTAAGAATGTTCAGCGTACTTCAAGAAAGAAGGTTCCTTTCGGAATAGGTCAGGTCGGCAAGTCATTCCGTAATGAGATAACACCCGGTAACTTTACTTTCAGAACAAGAGAATTTGAACAGATGGAACTTGAATTTTTCTGTAAGCCGGGTACTCAGACTGAGTGGTTTGAGTATTGGAGAAGTTTTTGCTACAAGTGGCTTTTGTCGCTCGGCATTAAGGAAGAGAACTTAAGACTTCGTGACCATGATCCGGAAGAACTGTCATTTTACAGTGATCATACAACGGATATCGAATATGCTTTCCCGTTTACGGATTGGGGCGAGTTGTGGGGTATTGCGTCAAGAACCGACTATGACCTTACAAGACATCAGGAGACTTCCGGAGAATCCATGGAGTATTTTGATGATGAGAGTAAGGAAAAATATATACCTTACGTTGTTGAGCCTTCGCTTGGAGCAGATCGCGTGACTTTGGCTTTCCTTTGTGAGGCTTATGATGAGGAGAATCTTGGTACGGATGATGAGCCGGATATGCGTACGGTTCTCAGATTCCATCCTGCCATAGCTCCGGTTAAGATCGGTATACTTCCGCTTTCCAAGAAACTTAACGAAGGCGCTGAGAAGATATATGAACAGTTGGCAAAGAAATATAACTGCGAATTCGATGACAGGGGCAATATCGGCAAGAGATATCGCCGTCAGGATGAGATAGGAACTCCGTTCTGCGTTACCTACGATTTTGAATCAGAGGAAGATCATGCTGTTACCGTAAGATTTAGGGACAGTATGGAGCAGGAGAGAGTAGCTATAGACGAACTTGATGCTTATTTTGCAGATAAGTTCACATTCTAAATCTTAAGGAGAGAGAAGCGTATGACAAAATGGGTGTATTTGTTCAGTGAAGGCAGAGCTGATATGCGTAATCTGCTCGGGGGTAAAGGTGCCAATCTGGCTGAAATGACTAATCTTGGTCTTCCGGTTCCTCAGGGCTTTACCATAACTACCGAAGCCTGCACACAGTATTATGAAGACGGCAGAGAGATAAATGATGAGATCAGAGCTCAGATAGATGAGTATATCTTAAAGATGGAGGATATCACCGGCAAGAAGTTCGGCGATCTTGAGAATCCTCTGCTTGTATCTGTTCGTTCCGGCGCCAGAGCATCTATGCCCGGTATGATGGATACAATTCTTAACCTTGGTCTTAATGAGCAGGTAGTCAACGTAATAGCTGAAAAGTCAAATAATCCCCGTTGGGCATGGGACTGCTACAGAAGATTCATACAGATGTACTCTGATGTCGTTATGGAAGTCGGCAAGAAGTACTTTGAAGAACTCATCGATAAGATGAAGGATGCAAGAGGCGTTAAGCAGGATGTAGAGCTTACTGCCGATGATCTTAAGGAATTGGCCAACCAGTTCAAGGCTGAATATAAAGCCAAGATCGGGACAGATTTCCCGGATGATCCCAAGGAACAGCTTTACGGCGCGATCAAGGCGGTGTTCCGTTCATGGGACAATCCCAGAGCCAATGTGTACAGAAGAGACAATGATATCCCTTATTCATGGGGTACTGCAGTCAATGTACAGTCTATGGCATTCGGTAACATGGGCGATGATTGCGGAACAGGTGTTGCATTTACCCGTGATCCCGCTACCGGCGGAAAGGGACTGTTCGGTGAGTTCCTTACCAATGCACAGGGCGAGGATGTGGTCGCAGGTGTTCGTACACCCATGAAGATCGCTGAGATGGAAGAGAAGTTCCCTGAGGCGTTCGCACAGTTTAAGGATGTATGTGAGAGACTTGAGAGTCACTACAGAGATATGCAGGATATGGAGTTCACCGTTGAGCACGGTAAGCTTTATATGCTTCAGACAAGAAACGGTAAGAGAACAGCACAGGCTGCTCTAAAGATAGCGTGTGATCTTGTAGATGAGGGTATGCGTACTGAGCAGGAAGCAGTTACGATGATCGATCCTCGTAACCTTGATACTTTGCTTCACCCTCAGTTTGATGCAGAGGCTGTAAAGAAGTCAGAGCCTGCAGGAAAGGGCCTTGGAGCAAGTCCCGGAGCTGCATGCGGTAAGATCGTATTCTCTGCAGAGGATGCTCAGAGTTGGGCTGAAAGAGGCGAGAAGGTTGTTCTTGTACGTCTTGAGACTTCTCCCGAGGATATTACCGGAATGAAGGCCGCTCAGGGTATACTTACAGTAAGAGGAGGTATGACGTCTCATGCTGCAGTGGTTGCACGTGGCATGGGCAAATGCTGCGTATCAGGCTGCGGCGATATCAATATGGACGAAGCAGGCAAGAAATTTACTCTTGCAGGCAAGGAATACCATGAGGGAGACTATATATCAATAGACGGTACCACAGGTAAGATATATGACGGTATCATCCCTACAGTGGATGCACAGATCGCAGGAGAATTCGAGAGAGTAATGAACTGGGCAGATAAGTATCGTACGCTTGCGGTTCGAACCAATGCAGATACTCCGGCTGATGCAAAGAAGGCAAGGGAGCTTGGAGCTGAAGGCATCGGCCTCTGCCGTACTGAGCACATGTTCTTCTCTGAAGACAGAATAGATGCATTCCGTGAGATGATCTGCGCCGATTCGGTTGAAAAGAGACAGGCAGCGCTTGAGAAGATACTGCCTTATCAGCAGAACGACTTTGAACAGCTGTATGAAGCTTTGGAGGGATGCCCTGTTACGATCAGATTCCTTGATCCTCCGCTTCATGAGTTCGTTCCTACAGAGGATGATGATATTCAGAAGCTTGCATATGCACAGGGTAAGCCTGTTGAAGAGATCAAGAGCCTTATAGCTTCACTCCATGAATTCAATCCCATGATGGGACACAGAGGAATAAGACTTGCAGTTACTTATCCCGAGATAGCTGCCATGCAGACCAAAGCTGTTATCAGGGCTGCAATAAATGTACAGAAAAAGCATCCCGAATGGCAGGTTAAGCCTGAGATCATGATACCTCTCGTATGTGATGTCAAAGAACTTAAGTGTGTCAAGAAGGTTGTTGTAGAGACTGCAGATGCCGAGATAGCTGCAACAGGTGCTGGTCTTGAGTATGAGGTTGGTACCATGATCGAGATTCCCAGAGCTGCACTTACATCTGACGAGATCGCCAAGGAAGCTGATTTCTTCTGCTTCGGAACAAACGATCTGACGCAGATGACATATGGTTTCTCAAGAGATGATGCGGGCAAGTTCCTTTCAGCATATTATGAGAGCAAGATCTTCGAGAATGATCCGTTCGCACGTATTGATCAGGATGGCGTAGGTAAGCTTATGGAATTGTCTATAAAGCTTGGTAAGCCTGTTAATCCGAACCTTCATATCGGAATCTGCGGAGAGCATGGCGGAGATCCTACATCAGTAGAGTTCTGCCACAGAATAGGTCTTGATTATGTATCATGCTCACCTTTCCGTGTTCCGATCGCAAGACTTGCTGCAGCACAGGCGGCCATCACCTATGGTAACGGCGGCAAGGAGACTATAGAAGAGAAGATTCTTGATGCTTTCCATGATGTTAAGGATAAGGCCAAGGAAGCTGCCGGAGCAGCCAAGGACTTTGTCAATGCCAATAAAGGACCTGCAAAAGAGGCGGCATGTGAATTGGCCAAGTCAGGAAGTGAAGTGGCCAAGGATGTAGCCAAGACAGGTAAGGAAGTGGCCAAGGCAGGGCTTGCAGGTGTCAAGGCCGGCTGGGAAGAAGCCAAGAAAGTATTTAGGAGCAATAAGGAATAATATTGCAATTATAATATGTAAGATCAAGAAGCGAAACGATTGCTGTTTCGCTTCTTTTTTTTATGTTGTACGCGGGTCATGAAAATGTAGTTTAGTAAATTTTAGTGATTTTTACCAAAAATGCAGGCGCAATATTGTGAAACACGACGTTGACATATAATATAAAAGTGTTAAGATAGTTTTAGTAAGTTTTAGTAAACTTTACAAAATAAGGAGGAAAACATGAAAAAGAAGATTTTAGCAAGCATTCTTGCTGCTACTATGGTTCTTGGTCTTACAGCCTGTGGTGCAAGCGGAGCAGACGCAGCAGCCAATACAGCTGCAGATACAGCAGCAGACAGTGCAGAGGCCGCAGCAGAACCGGCAGATACAGCTTCCGATGCAGGGGCTGATGCTGCAGCAGAGGCCGTAGATTACGGCACAGGTGAGATCAAAGTATGGGTCGCAGATGCGGTTGTTGATTTCACAAAGAGTCAGATCGATACATTTATTTCCAATAATCCTCAGTTCGCAGGTTACACTGTGACAGTTGAGGCAGTCGGTGAAGGTGATGCCGCAGGCAACATGATCACAGACGTACAGGGTGGCGCTGACATCTATGCTTTCGCACAGGATCAGATCGCAAGACTTGTTTCTGCAGGTGCTCTTGAGACAGTCAATCCCGAGTTTGAGGCTGATGTTAAGGCCAATAACGATGCAGGTTCCATCGCAGCGGCTACAGTAGGCGGACAGCTTTATGCTTATCCTCTTACATCAGACAACGGCTACTTCTTATACTATGATAAGAGTGTTGTGACAGATCCTTCTTCTCTTGAGAAGATCCTTGCTGATTGCGAAGCTGCAGGCAAGAACTTCTATATGGAGATCAATTCAGGATGGTATCAGACTGCATTCTTCTTCGCTACAGGATGTGATCTCTCTTATGAGACTGATGATCAGGGTAACTTCACCAAGGCCAATGTATCTTATGCATCAGATGCCGGTGTAGTAGCTCTTAGAAAGATGATCGAACTTAATGGTTCAAAGGCATTCCAGAACGGATCTGCAGCTGGCGAAGCTACCAACGTAGCAGCTATCGTGGACGGTACATGGGATTCGAGCACAGTAAAGGATCTTTTCGGAGACAATTACGCATGTGCTAAGCTTCCTACATTCGAAGGCTCTGACGGCAAGACATATCAGTTAAGCGGCTTCGGTGGATTCAAGCTCCTTGGTGTTAAGCCTCAGGATGATGAGATGAAGCTTGAGGTATGTGATGCTATCGCCAACTACCTTGCAGGCGGAGATGTTCAGCTCGCAAGATACAATGAAGTAGGCTGGGGTCCTTCCAACCTTTCAGCGCAGGGCTCAGCAGAGGTTAAGGCTGATGAGGCACTTTCAGCACTCGGACAGCAGCTCGCATTCACTGTTCCTCAGGGACAGTATCCCGGAGATTATTGGGGACTTGCTACATCACTCGGTGATTCTGTAAGAAACGGTGAGATATCAGCATCTTCAAGCGATTCTGATCTGATGAGTGTTCTTCAGGAGTTCCAGGATACATGCGTAGGATATGCGCAGTAAGTTATCGTGAGTAGGGTGAATTATCAGATAAATTCACTAAACATGTTCAATCTGTGGTATAATTTAATCGCATAGATTGATTCAAGGGATAAGAGAATGAGCCCGGGGAAGATATCTTTGCCGGGCTCTTTTTTTGTTAAATATGTAATCAGACGGCATTTCATGTTTAACAAAAAGCTTCTCATTGTCTATTGCAGCAGATGGAGGTTATTTATGGGTGATAGGGTGAAAAACACATTCGCGCCTATTGGATTCGCGGTTACAAAAGGGGATTGGAAGACTAAAATATCGCTTGTTATTTTGGGCTTCGGGCAATTGCTCAGAGGACAGATAATAAAAGGCTTAAGCTTTTTGCTCATTGAGATTGGCTTCATAGTTTATCTTGTGAGCTTCGGAGCAAAGTATTTTGCCAAACTGGGCACTTTGGGTACGGTCGCCACACAAAAAGTCGGCCGTAAGACTGTGTATGGGGACAACAGTTTCCTTATACTTCTTTTTGGCATATTGACGCTATTTGTCATAGCTGCATTTCTGCTTGTATGGTATCTGAACATTAAAGATAATATGGAGGCAGAAGAGCTGCTTAAGAAGGGCAAACAGCTACCTTCCAACAAAGCAGTATTTGCGTCTTTGTTTGACAAACACTTTGATAAGACGCTTTTGGCGCTGCCTGTTACCGGCATATTCGTATTTACCGTGCTGCCCATTCTTTTCATGATCTGCGTGGCGTTTACCAATTATGACAAGAATCATCAGGCACCTACCAACCTGTTTACATGGGTGGGTTTTGATAACTTTAATAGACTTCTTTCTTTTGGCTCGTCCGGTATAGGAAGGACTTTTGTGCAGGTGCTTGCATGGACGCTTGTATGGGCGCTGTTTGCTACATTTATAGACTATTTCCTTGGACTTGCCGTGGCGATGCTTATCAACAAAAAAGGCGTAAGATGTAAGCAGCTGTGGCGTACGATCCTTGTTCTTACAATTGCCGTTCCGCAATTTGTCTCTCTTCTTTATATTATGAAGTTCTTTGCCAATGACGGATTGCTTAACGGCTATCTGCTCAAATGGGGCGTTATCAGTTCGCCCATACAGTTCTGGGTTAATCCGACGTTGGCACGTATCACTATCATTGTAGTAAATATATGGATCGGTATACCGTATATGATGCTCATAGCAACCGGACTGCTTATGAATATACCTGAGGATCTCTATGAGAGCGCAAGGATAGACGGAGCGAACGGATGGCAGATGTTCAGATCCATTACACTGCCTTATATTCTTTTTATCACGGGGCCTTTTCTGCTCACGCAGTTTACAAACAACCTGAACAATTTCAATGTTATATATCTGCTTACACAGGGCAAGCCACAGAGTATGTCTCTTAAGGAGAATGCGGGCAGTACGGACCTATTGGTTACATGGCTTTATAAGATGACTGTCAATGACACCAACTATTGTATGGCGGCTGTCATCGGTATCATGGTATTCATTGTTACGGCGGTTGTATCTCTGGTGGTATATAATTCTTTGCCATCTGTAAAGGACGAGGAGGGCTTCCAATAATGAAGACATCATATAGAAGAAAACAGGCAACGAGTAATGTTTTGGCACATATATTGTTGGTTATCATAAGTATAATATGGCTGTTTCCTTTTGTCGGACTGGTACTGACAAGCTTCAGAAGCTTTGATCCGAAGGTGGAATACGGTGGAATGGTCGATTATCTGATCCCCAAGACATTTTCACTTGATAATTACAGATTCTTATTCAGCGGGCAGACCAATTTCTTACGATGGTATCTGAATACCATCATCATAGCGGTGTTTGTATCGCTGTTTCAGACTATCGTAGTTCTTTGCGTGAGCTATGCGCTTTCACGCATGAGATTTGTCGGAAGAACCTTCCTTATGAGATTCTGGCTGATACTTGGTATGTTCCCGGGATTTCTTACCATGATCTGTCTGTACTTCCTGCTTAAGCAGTTCGGACTGACACAGGCGGGAGCTGTGCCCGGTCTTATACTTGTGGCCGTAGCCAGCTCAGGCATGGGTTATTATGTATGTAAGGGCTATTTTGACACGATTCCGAAAGCGCTTGATGAAGCGGCCAGAATAGATGGTGCTACAAGGGCGAGAGTATTCTTTACCATGACCATTCCCATGAGCAAACCCATCATCATATATACGGCGCTGGTGGCATTTATGGCACCCTGGTGTGACTATGTATTTGCTTCATACGTGGCATTCGGACATGACGAGAGCTACAACGTGGCTGTGGCCATGACCAGATGGGTATGGACCAACGATTATCAGGCGTATTTCACGAGATTCTGTGCCGGAGGCATACTTGTAGCTGTTCCTGTTACAATACTGTTTATGTGCCTGCAGAAGTACTACGTTGAAGGTGTTACCGGTGGCGCAGTTAAGGGCTAAATGCTTCGCATGTATGAATAAGAAATTTTTTTTGATCATATTGACAATAATAATATCTATCACCGGATGCGGAAGAATGAGTTCTTCCGCATCTGTTAATAATGCGCCTGATGATAATTACAGGAACTATTATGAGGTGTTCGTGTATTCCTTCTATGACAGCGACGGGGACGGGACAGGCGATCTTAAAGGTGTGGAAGAAAAACTTGATTATATAGCGGAGCTTGGATGCAACGGAATATGGCTGATGCCTGTGATGCCGTCTCCTACGTACCATAAATACGATGTGACCGATTATATGGATATAGATGCGCAGTATGGTTCCATGGAAGATTTTGAAAGCCTGATAAGGACGGCTCATGATAAGCATATAAGGGTGATCATGGATATGGTCATCAATCACACTTCTTCGAAGCATCCGTGGTTTGTGTCTGCAACGGATTATCTTAAGGGACTGCCTGCGGAAGATGAACCTGATGCATCGGTATGTCCGTATGTCATGTATTATCATTTTGGCAAGGAGAAAAAGGACAGTACATGGTATCCGGTAGCGGGAACACAGTATTACTACGAGGGAAGTTTCTGGTCGGAGATGCCGGATTTAAATCTTGCCAACACTGATTTGGTTGGTGAACTGGATGCGGTGGCTGACTTTTGGATCGATAAGGGAGTGGATGGATTCAGAATGGATGCGCCGCTTCATTATGAGGAGAATGATAAGAAGTTTAATACAGATGTTCTAAAACATCTTTATGAGCACTGTATTGGCAGGAATCCTGATTTTTACATGGTCAGCGAAGTTTGGGGCAGTGAAAAGACTATTGAGGAGTATTATGAGAGTGAGACTCCGAGCATGTTTGATTTTACATTTGCACAGGCTGAGGGAGATATCATAAAAACGGCGAGAGGTGCTGAAAAGGCTGAGAAGTTCGTGCGCAGAATGATTGAGATTCAAAAGGCGCGGCAGGAGATATATCCTGAGTATATCAATGCGCCTTTTATCACTAATCACGATATGGCGAGGATATCCAATGCGTTAAACGGCAAATCTGCGGATATGAAGATGGCGGCAGCTCTGCTTTTTAGTATGGATGGATCACCCTTTATATATTATGGAGAAGAGATAGGCTTTAGCTCCAAGGGGACAAAGGACGAGAACAAAAGATTGGCGATGTACTGGTCTGATGCCGATAAGGCAGGTATATGTACCGGACCGGAGGATGCGGATAGGGACATAGAACAGAAATGTGAACCTGCGGATATGCAGATGAAGGATCCCGAGTCGCTGTATTCATGGTATAAGTACGGGCTTACTCTTCGTAATACCTATCCTGAGATAGCAAGAGGAAAAAGTGAGATACTTGAAGAACTTACAGACTCTCATGTGGCTGCTTTAAAGAGAACATATGGTGAAAATACCATATATATAGTGTATAATACCGGTAAAGAGGCTACAGAATTGATTCTTGACGGTACAGAACCGGCCGCATGTAAGGTGGCAGGATACATGTCTGCCGGTGAGGGAAACTGCGAGATCACAGACGGTGTTCTGAGACTGCCGGCTAAGACTGTGGCATATCTTAAGTGAATATTATGAAAGGATATGGATATAATGAGCAAAAGTGTGGGAGGATACGATATAGTATCCCTGATCAATTCGGTCTGGATGCCAGTACTGCTTGCGCTTTTATGCGCAGGATATGGAGTGTATCTGGCCATAACGAAGGATCCCAAAGCGGTGAGACGAAAAAATGACAGAGAGGCAGTGCTTAAGGAAAGCGCGGTGTATGTTAAAAATGCAATGTGGCTTATGTTTTTTATGGCACTTGGTTGTGTGATCATGGCATGCATAATATTCTTTACCGGGAATGATATGGCAGCCACGATCCAATCGATAAGCTGGTTCATCTTTTTTGCAATACTGTGGAAACGCAATGAGGATAAAAACGGGGCATTATAAGGCACTTGCCCCGTATTCGATTTTGAATATATAAATCATATATATGTATGATGCCCTGTATCAAAATGCAATACAGGGTATTTTTTTGTAGCAACAAGCCGGATACAGATCGCTGAACAGAGAAATATTGCCTGTCTGGTTTTGAAGATAAATAGATATCAATTGTCTTAATTGTGTTCTTTTTTAGAAAATTTGGTTTTC
Source organism: Lachnospiraceae bacterium (assembly GCA_024694055.1). Taxonomy (GTDB): domain Bacteria; phylum Bacillota; class Clostridia; order Lachnospirales; family Lachnospiraceae; genus Colinaster. The sequence goes on from JAILKC010000089.1 coordinate 13,830, forward strand.
ATAAAGT
>JAILKC010000034.1 GCA_024694055.1 Lachnospiraceae bacterium
CGTCGATTCGGGGATGGTCGGGTTTGATGAGATGCAGGCAAACTGGGAAGCCATTGAGGATACGACGGTCATGCTCTTTGACGTTAAGGATATGAAGGCGCTGATATATAGTGACGAACAGTTAAAGAAGCTCTGGATCATGGCTCTTGAAAGCGGAATGAGATACAAGATATACAGAGAAAACGGTTTCCTGGTGGAAAGTGCAACAGAAAGATATGTTGAATTCAGAAGACGATATCCTGAGCTTGCCAATCGCGTTCCGCTACGATACATAGCAACATATCTGGGGATCACGCCCGAATCTCTCAGCAGGATCAGAAGTGCGATGAAAGAGAACGGCAATCCTTAAGAAGTGAGAGGGACGCTCTCCGTTCGGGGAGTCTTTGAGACAGGTGAATGTGATGAGCTTTGCAGAGATCAGTGATCTGGCATATTTCGTATTGATAGTCGGAGCTATCTACTTATTGGGCTTAGTATTGGATAAGGATATTAAAAAACAAGGGATTTATAGTATACGGAGGAGGATTATATATGATAAAGATTTATGGAATGCCTACATGTCCTTATTGTGATCATATTCACGAACAGATAGTCGGACGAGAGGATGAATTTGAATATATAAACATCGGAGAACATATCCGGAATATGAGTGCTTTTATGAATCTCCGTGACAATGATCCGGTATTTGATCATTGTAAAGAAACAGGAGATGTAGGAATCCCGGCTTTCGTATGTGAAGATGGCAGAGTTTCATTAACTCCGGAAGATTTTGGCCTGGTCGAATACGGATCACCGGCAGCATGCTCCATAGAAGACCATAAAAGCGGAAGGAAAGGATGTTGATTAGATAAAATGATCAAATACAGAGAACTGACAGCGGCAGATGACGAAGCAATTGCTGCGTTGATAAGGGACAATCTGAAGCAGTTTGGACTTGATATCCCAGGGACCGTGTATTTTGATGAGAGTCTTGACCATCTGAGTGACATTTATGGGAATAAAGAGCGCAGATATTTTGTCGTAGAGGATGAAACGGGGAAAGTGATCGGGGGGATCGGCTTTGCAAGATGTGAAGCGATGAAGGATACTGCCGAGCTGCAGAAACTGTATCTGGCCGATTCTGCCAAAGGAAACGGACTGGGTTATGAGATGATAGGATTTATTGAGGATAAAATGCGTGAGGCCGGATATAAGCGATCATACCTTGAAACGCATGACAATCTTCAGGCGGCGATCCACATCTACGAAAGATCCGGATATAACGAAATCGAGCGGCCTGAGGAAGTGGTTCATTCCACGATGAACAGATTCTTTCTGAAGGAGTTATCAGATCAATGAACGGAACCGCTGTTTTTGTGAGAAGGCTCCAGGGATAAGGCCATAGAAATATAAGCAGTATACGCAAAAGGAGAAAAAAATACTTGAAAAGAATTTTTAATTACATTAGTCTTTTTTCAGGACGTCCAAATCTTATGTCAGAGGAGGCTGTTAGTGAAAAAAGACCAACTGTATGAATATATCTCGGAAAGCAGCGGAAATGAAAGCAACATCTGTCAGATCTATGCCATAAAGAACGGCGAAACGGTCTACGATAAATGCTGGCACGGATTTAAGACAGAGGATGCGATGAATGTCAATTCCGTGACTAAAGGTATCGTTGCTTTGCTTGCGGGGATCGCGCTGGACAAAGGATATATTAAGAGCTTAGAACAGAAAGTGATGGATTTCTTTCCGGATTATACGGTAAAGCGCGGAGAGAAAACGATCTATGATGTCACGATCCGACATCTGCTTACAATGACCGCTCCGTATAAAGGGAAATCTGAGCCGTGGAAAAAAGTGTGTACTTCCGAGGATTGGACATTAACGACACTTGGCTATCTCGGGGGGCGAAATGGTATCACAGGAGAGTTCAGATATGCGACCCTGGGCATTCAGATCCTTGTAGGGATAATAGAGAGAGCATGCAAAGAGAAATGTATCGATTTTGCCAACAGGAATCTGTTTGAAGCGCTTCGGCTTCCTGAACGTATATTGCACGGGGACAGTTCCAAAGAGGATCAGTTTGATTTCTTTATGAATAAGGATCCGAGGAAATATGAGTGGTACTGTGATCCGCAGGGTACGGTTACCGCAGGCTGGGGATTATGCATGTCCGCAAAGGATATGGCTGTGATCGGTGAGCTTGTACTGGATGGAGGTCAGTATAAAGGGAAAAGGATCGTATCACAAGAATACATAAATGAAATGACGAAAGCACAACTTAAACTTGGAGAGAGATTCGGAAATATGAATTACGGATTTCTGTGGTACAAGCCTTTTGATGACAGGGACGTGTTTGCGGCGATCGGAGATTCCGGTAATATAATCTATATCAACAAAGAGAAGAATATTTCAGTGGGGATGACAGGAACGTTTAAGCCGAGAATATTCGACAGAGTAGATTTCATAGAACAGAGATTATTGCCTGTTATCAATGGCTGATGAACAAGCCGGAACCGGGGTTTGAAAAACATTTGAAAATTTTTCAAAAAAGTGTTGACATTTATTTCCGGCTGTAGTAAAGTGCACATCAGAGGGAAGTGCCTGTCCTTCATGTTTTGATACATGAATGCTCGTACTTCCCATTTTTTATGCCGATATAGGATACAAAGAAAAAGGAGATCAAAAAGCAAATGAGAACACGGCGTACACCATTTATGATGAACAACAGACTGCCCAAGCAGTTCCGCTTTGTGTGCGCAAATATTGCGGGCAGTAGTTATGATCTTGTCGGATTGGATCATGCCGATCATGAAGCCATATCAAGCCCGAAATATGAAGAGGAAAACAAGTGGAAAAGGCGAACATAGAAGAATATGATGCAATGAGCAGCATATGATCTTTTGTGGGAGCCTGAAGAAAAAGGGCTCTCATTTTTGTTGGCCATCAGGCATAACACTCCTTCGTCTAAACGGTCGAGGATAGCAGCCTTTCAAGTTGCAGATGCCGGTTCAAATCCGGTAGGAGTGGTAGGGAGAAATCCCGAAGTATTTTAAAAACGTATAGGGGAGCAGAAACAGGCACTTCTCTCCCCCATACACGATAGGTGTAATTGGCTGCACCACGTCCGCCGAACGGAGTGAGGGGGACTAACCTCTTCCGGTCTTCCAAACCGGGGGAGCGGGATCGAAACCCGTATCGTGCTCTTGAAAACATAATATTATTTCTGCCCGTACAGGCACACGGACAGAGCAAATGGAAAGTGTACATTGGGAATTGATGGAAAAATATGACTCTGTAGATTAGAGGCTTAAATCATCCGGCTGTCTACCGGAAGATCGTGGGTTCGAATCCCACCAGGGTCGTTTGTGACGCTAACAGCGAATATTTATTTTACCTGTCAAGTAAAAAATGAAGCGTCATGTTTTTAGGATTCAGGCACGGTTAAGTGAATATGCCTAAACCTGAATAAGCCCGATTGCTGCAATGAAAAAGAAAGAGAGGAAAGAAAGATGAAACGAAAACAGAAGCGAAAGTATCGAAAACCTAAATAACGCGTCTGTAGCCAAGAGGTATGGCAACGGGCTTTTAACCCGTATACCGCAGGTTCGAGTCCTGTCAGACGCATATCGGGGGGGAGGGGGAATTAAAGTCCGGCCACTCCGACTAAGAATAATAATGGAGGAAAGGTAGAATGTTCCAGAGCGAAACATATGGAAAACTGAATATCGAGCAGATACCGGAAAAGATCCTGGCGTTCTACGACAAAAACCTGAACACAGAAGGTGTATTTCAGATCGTGGTTGGTACGGACAGCCAGAACTTTAACGATACGAAGATGGTAACAGTGATTGCTGCATACAAAGAAGGACACGGTGGAATATTCTTTTATGAGATAGACCGAATAAACCGTATCACAAATGTATTGCAGAAACTGAATGCCGAAACATCGAGATCACTCGAAGTGATGATGCAGCTGGCAGGCGAGTTGGAAGAAGAGAGCAAGTATAAGAAAATGAGAGAAGAGACACTTCTGTCCATACACGTTGATGCCGGATGGTCAGATAAGGGGAAAACGAAAGAGTTGATCCCCGGGCTGATAGGCTGGATCCGCGCATGCGGATTCGAGGCAAAATGCAAACCTGAAAGTTTTGCGGCCTCAAGCATAGCCGATAAGATCAGCAAATAGAGGGTGCCGGATAAGGCACCCGATGAGGAAAAGGCTGTCCTGAAGGACAGTCTTTTTTGTGGTGAGCTGAGGCCGGGTGATGGCAAGTTTTGGTAGAAAAATCAGCGTTTCATGGTATAATCGGGGAAGGGAATTAACTATTGGGAGGTATTGATATAATGCATTCAGTAAATGCCAACGACGGCCTGGAGATGCTTATCTTTGGCGTTGTGGCTATTGTGATCCCGGGAACACTGACTGTATGGAATGTATATAACTGTGTAAGCGGGAACCCGAAGCTGGAAAAGCTTATATCAAGTCTGACTGTTTTTATAGGCGGGATCTTTTATATGCTTTTATTCACGCTTGAATATGACCAGGCAGGTGAATGGTATGAGCAGGTCAATACGATGCAGTATCATAACAGCCTTTCATCCGAGTACGGGTATGCCGTGTGGATCGTCATTTTGGGCTTTGTCGGATATTTTGTTCTGCTGTATGCAAGGGCAGACCGATTGCCGCCATTGATCTCTGCATTTTCGATCAGTTTTTTAATTCTTCTGAATGTTTTTCATCTTGCGTTTGCTCTTCAGATCAGTAAGAATGTAGACGATATGGGCTGTCTTCTGTATGTTTATCACGCGAATATCCTGATATTGTCGGCAAGAGCGATCCACAGACATATGAAGGAAGTGGAAGAGATATTCAGGAACAGGTTATCATTATACGGAGATCAAAAAAAATATAGCCGTATATATAATGTAATAAACAGCCTGTCGAAGTATTCGATCTTTATCTTTGTTGTCCTGTTTTTCGTCGTTGCAATTGCAGAGGTCGTGTTTGTGCTTTTGGGGCAGGGGCTGGACGCTCCGATCAAGGCGTTTACGGATACTGCGGATTGGACTTTTTCCAAACAGATCCCGCCGCCGCCGCTGGAATATGACGGGCATTATCTCTGTACGGTGGCTGCGGGAGGACACAGGAAGGTGGTAAAGCCCCTCAGATTGGGCACAAGAAGAAATGAAACGATAGTAGTGAACCGCCAGTTATGTATCGCGAATGCATTTGAAGAACTGATACAGGAGAAGCTGCCGCGATTTCACAGAAAGGTAAGAAACGCATATGATACATACGGATATCCTTTGTCGAGAAAGATCACAACACCGATCCGGGCCGATCTTGTATATATCCTGATGAAGCCTTTGGAATGGATCTTTCTTATAGTTCTTTATACATTTGACGTACGACCGGAGCAGAGGATAGCGAGGCAATATACTTACGTCGGACCGGATAAAACTGCTCCGCAGTAAAAAACATAACTCATGAAAATACAGAGAGTTTGATCGCTATTGCCGGCATTGAACACGGAGATCCATGTGATCTGACTGAAGAGGGGTACGATACGGGATGAATTTACGGGAGTGTTATGAAGAGGAGGATCTGTTTCCGAAGATCTTTACGGGGTATGAAGAACGGGATTACGGGATCCTGTTTTACAATACAGAAAATAAAGACTCTTTCGATTCAAATCATGCTGTGATATACAGGGACAGAATACAGGATCTGCAGAAGACGCTTAAGGATATAGCGGATTTTTATAAGACGAAGGGCAGCCGGCCCATCATCTATCAGTCGATGTCTGATGACAACTGGTTTGATGAGATAAAAGACGAACTTGCTAAAGCCGGATTCAGGAGCTGGATCGAAGATCAGGAATACATGCTTCAGACGGAAGAGAACCGCATCATTCCCAATCCGGAGATCACAGTAAAAAAGATCTCGGAGTGGAGTGATGGGATCGAGAATGTATTCATCGAAGCGGAAGAACCGTGGGAGATCCCGGTGGCAAAGAAGACTCTGGATCGTCCGAAAGCATGGATGTTTGCGGCATGTCTGAACGAAAAGGTCATCGGCCTGCTATATGGTCATATCTCGGAGAGGGCGTGCCGGGTAGATTATCTTCTGGTGTCAAAAAAACACAGAAAAACCGGAGCCGGCCGGGCGCTGTTTTACACATACGTGGAATGGTGCAGACAGAATGGGATCGGGAACGTATATATCTGGCCCGACGGAGATACTCCGAAAAGAATCTATGAAGAAGGCGGATATCGGATCGTTGAAGTCCGTAAGGCAGGGCGTGCAGTGTTAGACAGGTAATAAGTTCAGCATAATTATTTGTCTTGATTTATCGGCTGATTGCTGTATAATACCCATATAGGCAAAGG
>JAILKC010000052.1 GCA_024694055.1 Lachnospiraceae bacterium
AGTAGGTTCATCTTCGAATGCATTCTTCAGACATATTCACGGAAAGGACTTTGTCGTTACAGCCAAGTCTTCATTCGTTGGCGGTATAGTAGGTGACTTTACAGCCACATGTACTTCGGCAGCCAATGGCGCATACTTTACGGATATCTCTTTAAAGGGTACGCCGACAAGTGTGGATGCCGACGGATATACTCTCGATTCAACCACGGTTATCGGATTTGACAGAAGCTTTGCCAAAGAAGGATCGGCTGCTGCGACATCGTCGTACTGTGGAGGACTGGTAGGACGACTGCAGCCATACTGGGTAGGACGTAAATCAGTAAGTCCAACCAATGGAAACACTCAGAGAACTGTCAATAGCGTTACATGTAACGGATATACGGATAACAATGTATCCAATTATGTAGACGGTATAGTTGTAGTAGGTTATTCCAACTATATAGGAGGTCTGTACGGAGCTTCCAACTATCTCTTTGACAGTTACTGCTACAATTCTTACGTTACATCAGTAGCTGATACAAAGGCGATGTATACATATGTAGGAGGAATAGCCGGACAGAACGGATATACATTAAATAACAGCGGAACCAAGAAGACATGGATAGATGTGAACAATCACTCATTTATCGGTCTCTGCGTAGGGTACCATAACGGATCGGCTTCCATTAACTATGATAAAGTAGAAGATTCAAAGATCAATATCAGAAAAGTCGGTACTGCCACCATGGATCTGAGAAACATCGGTGGTGTAACGGGATACAGCACATATCCGGTATATTACTGTACAGTGGTCAATACATCCGTAAAGGCCCCGGAATACAGAAACGTCGGTGGTATAACGGGATATCTTAATAATGCCATGGCTCGCTGCTTCTATTATGCGGAACCTAAAAATGGTGAAGCTTCGCCGGTGCCTGATGATACCAAATATGTGATAGAAGGCAGACAGGACGTAGGCGGCCTGGTAGGTTATCATTATATAAGTGATCTGACATACTGTTATTCCAATGCCAATGTAGTGGCTAATGAATTCTATGCAGGCGGTCTGGACGGTATGTACAGGAACAATTATACGTCTACTCAGGTAAGTGGAAAGGTCAACTATGCATATTCAAGTGCCGGTCTAAAATACAATTACTTTGCAGGTACAGTTAAAGCCAAGAATTATGCAGGAGGATTGATAGGAAGAGTAGGTCTTGCTGCAAGCGGATATGGTAAGGCAGATAATCAGGCAAGAGGAGGACGAGTAGCTACAGCTACAAGTACCCTGGATAAGACCGGTTCTTCAAATGAGATATCATATACGTATGGTAATATGAGCTTTGCCGGCAAGATCGAAGCAACAAACGGTACCAATGCATATGCATATGCCGGAAATGTCAACGGATTTGAGGGCAGAGCCAATCGTAACGCGGCTAATTTACAGGCGTATACAAAAGATAAGGCAGAGGTATATTCGGCTGACAGGACTATTCTGTGGGAGAATACTACCATAGCTGTTAATACTTCGAACAGCAGTACTACAAAAAGTGTTACTCTTGCCAATATGAAGAGAGACATTGGCCCTGATTGGGAAAAACCGCCGGTTTGGGCTAAAAATAACAGTGCAGAAGCTACCAATAGTAATCTTGTGGCCGGAGAACCTGCCAGATATGTTCCTTATATGGAATATGGCGGAATATATGGAACGAATGAATATGAGAGTAAGGCAAAATCTTCAGGCGGTTCAACTACACAGCTTAATGTGCGTATTGTATCAGGTTCCGATATGAGCAATCACGGACCGTATCATGCCATAGTAAGTTTTGCAGCTCAGACTTCCGGCGCATCCGGAAGGACATGGAGAGGTAACCTGGCTCATGTATTGTTCACACCTGACAGTATTACAAAGCCTACCCAGGCGCCGTATTCGGCCAGCGCAGATTATGTGAATAAGACATTGTTGCCTCATATTCGTATCAATGCCAATAACAATAATAATCTGCAGGATTATTTGACATCATATCAGGTTGCAAAGGAAATAAAACTCGTGGTACCTACCAATGTGCTTGGAGCGAGACGTTCTCGCAGAGCGATGGGTGCTGTTCCGGAGATAAAAGCTCCGAGTGTATATGCTTCTGATGTAGATAAGATAAATGTTGAATTCGGTGAGAGTGCACTGGGTAATGCATATCTGATGCTGTATTACGGAAGCAGTGATGAACCTGTAGCCAAGATACTTGTAGATAAGAGAACATATACTTTCAGTTATGATTTTGCCAAGAAGGTACGCATAGACTACGGTTATGCGGATCTTAACAGATTTGCCGAGGCAATGAATGCTGCGGGTACGGATTATGTGGATGAGGATATTCTGGATAATCCGGGTTATCTGATCTCATATACGCTTGAGGATGTATCTGAGAATACTGTTACTCCTGCACAGGGTACTGAAGGCGAGTCTGCAGGCGAAGGCACAGAAGCAGAAGGCAATAAGAGCGGACTTGCCAAGGTGGCTGCGGCAATATCAGGTGCATTGTCTAAGGGAGAGAATGGCGGTACGGCTAATGATGAGAATACTGCTGAAGGTCAGAACTTAAGCGCAGGTGAGGCATCAAATGTCGGAACAGATGGTTCGCAGGCGGACTCTGCTGCTGCTTCGGGCGAGACAAAGTATAAAGAGGAATTTGTTTACAAGACCAGACAGCTTGCACGCCGTGTAATGACTTATGACAGCAGATATTACTATATAACAGAGGATGGAGTAGTGACCGGTACGGGAAGCACTGCATCTGAGAGTGATGAGGAGTCAAAGTACGGGGATGCTTCCGCTGAACTGATATCAGGTGACTTTGTACATATATATAATGGCAAGGGTCTGTTAAGAAGCGGTGATATAGTAGATCTTGCCGGAGGCGGAAACGTCGGCAGAGTTGAGAAGACGGCACTGCTTGATGAAGTTACTCCTCTTGAGGATTATACGTACAATAACAAACGTATACAGGTATTCTCCAAGTATTCTACGATATACACGGATATGCCGTTTAACAGAGAGATGCAGATCCTTAAGAGCAGCAATGGCAACAGCGATGTACTGGATGCAGAGGTTCCCAATGTCAAGGATTCGGCAGTACTGTACTTTAAGGATAATGATTATTATCTGACGGTACTTGGTACGGACGGCATCATGATAGATATGTATCAGGGTGATAACCTTAATGCTCCGGAAGATTTCCGCTCAAGTGGAATCGTCTATATGACGAATAACTTCAATACTACAGCTCCGTTTATTGTGGTTGAGTACCAGAACGGAGGAGTTGTGGGATATAATTACATGACCGGAGAGTATCTGTTCAATAACTTTAAGAAGAATGAGATGTCATTGCTTGACTATCTGAAGGTATACTTTGATGGAGATAAGTCACTTTTGGCCGGCGCATCAAATTCATACTCAATGAACAGTAAGGTGGCTGATATAGCAGGTACTCCTGAGAGATTGGCCAAGATGGTTGCCGGAACAAATAATGGCAATACTATTAAGGAAAATAATACGGAAGGTGCTGAAACTGCCAAGGATGAGGAATCCGCGAAAGTGGAGGCTGATGAGGATAATACCAAGAAGGCAGGTAAGGATACTGCACTTCGTGATTCCGAAGTTGTAGGAAATGAGTACGGCAGCACCAATTCCGGTGAAGACGGTGAGACTCACGGCAAGACTGAAGCCAATGACAAGAGTGGAGCAAAGGAAGGTCAGCCGGGAATGGTATATGGCTTAGGTGGAACTGATGGAAGCGAAGGCCGTGGCAATGGTACCACATCTTCTTCAAAGACTGAAGGAACCGGAAGCAGCAATACTTCTGAGGATGAAGGACCTATCGGAAGAGGTGAATCATTCGCTTCAGATACCGAGTCAATAAGCGGCACCAGTACGGCAGCAGGAGCCGGCGGCGGAACCAAGGCCAATATGGCACATGGTAACGGCGAAGGAAATGGTACCAGTGATTCGTATGCATTTGCAGATTCTACGAAGGAGAGAAACGCAGGATCTGAACAGATATCTAAGGGTACAGATAGTTCAACTAAGAGTTCGGGGCTTGGCACAGGTGCCGGAAACGGAGATAACCCTGCGTCAGGTAATGGAACCGGTTCGGGTGATTTATCAGCTTCAGGAATGGATAGTGCAAATGGCACAGCGCCTGCAAATGGAAAAGCAACCGGTAACGGAAGCAAATCTGCTTCATTAAGCAACAGTTCAAAAGACAGTGCTGCGACTGAGACAGAGCTTGAAGAAACTAAAGATACCGAGCTTAAGGATGAAACAGATATAAATGCTGAGGATAAGGAACTTGCCGGCGAAGATACGACATCCAAGTTGTTAGATAATGATGCTTCTTCAGAATCTGAGCAGAATAAGATGTTCATAGAGAAGCACAGTTCTAAGACAGAAGACAGTCTTGACAATAAGGATAATGCAAGCAACAGTGGAGACACGATCAAGAGTGAGAAGAACTTAAAGACGCTCTACAATCCTGCTACAGGACAATATGAGATCGTGGATATGGATATGTTCCTTAGCGAGCCAGGCTACCAGTCAGAAAACGCTCGTCTGGCTATCAAGGACTTCAGCGCAGTCGGTGGATATGCTACGGCAGAGAAGCCTGATGATGATGACGAGAACAGACGCGGTATTGCACTCTACATCCTGGCATCACTTGCAGTGCTTGCCGGAGTCGGTAGCGGAATATACTACCGCAAAAAACATAAGATGAAGGTATAAGCCTAAATCCTAATATGAAATGAATTAAGAAGGCTGAGGATGATCATTCATCCTCAGCCTTTTCGTGGCTACACTGTCTGGCAGTCAATTATTCAATGTGGACTGTGATATCACATAGTCCGCCTGACTTCGTCGATTTTATCCTTGCGGCATTCTGTCTGGCATGTTTGACATCTATAGCATCCCATTCTCACGGAGGGTGTCCTTGACAAAGTCTACAGTCTGGTCTGTTTTTAAAGCAATATCATCTATTGACATGCCATCCTCGAATCGAGCCAGAATACGACCTTTCACCAAGCCTTCTGCCAAACCTTCTGCAAGGGCATCATCCCGAATGTTTCGCTTCAATTTTTTTATGTCGGGATGTGTAAGTAATGATCCAAGTACTTCACTTCTGTGTGATAAAAGAAAATTTCTCAAGATATCCTCCTCTATACATTCTTCGATAGCGAGTTCTATGGCCTGCTTGTATGACATTTTGTCATGATACCGAGTGATTTTGTCAATAAGAACCGAGTAACCGTTAAGGGTCTTACATTTCTCCATGAGGTCTTTGTTATGGCCGGCATTGACATTATATACTCGAACTCTTAGCTCTGCATCAGGTTTGATGCTTTTGTTGGAAAAAGCATCTGAAAGTTTAAGTTCATATGTATCAGGCACTTTGTCATCTCCATTATAGAATACCACACATTTTGGCGTTGGCAAAGATATCAAAGTCTCTCCGTATAAGGACCTTGAATGTTTTTGCAGATACTTCTGATACTCCTGTGCCAAATATACTAAGAATCTAAATTGAATTGATAGTAAATTTGTGTACAAATATTAGGTCGGATATTCCGGGAATATCGGGCGTATGCCCCAAGAATCACCACATTAGATGTGGCGTATTAAAATTGTGATATGACTATAACATAAGAATTGCTTATACGCAATAGGTGAAGCTTCACAAAATGCGTATCCGCAAATTGTGCATCTTTACACGCCGCTGTGCTCTATGAATTCCGGTGCGATTGTGGTATAGTAACTGATGTAGTTTGGCCGGAACACATATATGAGATCGTGATTTTGGCCGTATTTCATAAAGGGAGTAAAGGAACAGGATGGGTATCATTAATAGGACGAAGAGCATCAGCATAGATGGGGATGCATATATTGAAGAAGCAATAGATTTTATAAGGGATTCGCTTAAGCAGGCCGGTCTTAAGAAGACTGAGACGATAAGAGCACAGCTGCTTGCAGAGGAGACGATAGCAAGCATGGTCGCACATGCCGGCGCAGAAGACAAGCTCCATATCCGTGTAAAGCATCTGCTTGGTGATTATGTTGTATACCTTCATATGAAGGGAGCAGAATACGATCCCTTTACGGAGGGCGTAGGTGACTCGCTGATCCCGACAGGAGATGATGCATGGGACGCAGATTCCGTAGAGAGTATTCGCTCAATTTTGCTGAATGCATATGGCGAAGACTTCAAATACAGTCATAAGAACGGTACCAATAAGATAAGGATCATAGCAAGCCGTGCAGAGAAGTCCATGGTTAAGGCTACGATAGCAGCGATGATTCTGGGCCTTGGATTCGGCCTTCTTGCCAAAGTGGTACTTCCGCAGATCCTTTCCGATGTCATCTGCGGCTATATTTTGGGACCATTTAAGACGATGTTCATGAGTGCACTTAAGATCGTGATAGCGCCTGTGGTATTCTTTTCCATCGTATCCTGCTTTTCTCAGTTTACCAATATTGCGGAACTGGGACGTCTGGGGGCCAAGGTCATGGCGATGTATGTCTTTACCACGATAATCGCTGTCACCAATGGTCTGTTCATAGGTACGGTTTTGCATCCGGGCGAGTTTGGATTTGCTCTTACCGGGGCTGTAGAGGCGGCAGAGGTATCCATAGATACGAATGTTGATACATCCATACTTACGACCATTATCAATATCGTACCTGATAATTTTGTCAGGCCTTTTGTGGAATCCGATACGCTCCAGCTCATATTCCTTGCGATGTTATGCGGGATAGCGCTTGGCATGATAGGCGAGTATTCCAAGACTCTTAAGGACCTGTTTGATGCCTGCAATTCACTTTTCCTTACGATCACGACCATGATCGCCAAGCTTATCCCGATAGCAGTATTCTGTTCGGTATCACTCCTTGTGGTTGATCTTGGCGGTGAGTCACTCATATCAGTATTGAGCGTGGCAGGCGTTTATATGGTTGCGGTAGCGATCATGCTGACCGCATACGGGATTTTGGTTCTGCTTATGGGTCATCAGAATCCGATCATATTCTTTAAAAAGATATGGGAAGGCATGCTGACAAGTTTTACCCTGTCTTCAAGTTCGGCTTCCATGCCTACCAACTTAAGAGTGTGCACACAAAAGCTCGGCATATCTCCGAAAGTGGCCAATTTCTCGATACCGCTTGGTGCGACTGTCAATATGGACGGCACCTGCATGTATCTGTCGATCCTTGGATTGTTCCTTGCAAGGGCATATGGCGTTGAGGTCTCAGTTGCATCCATGTTTTCCGTGGCACTTACCATTATTTTGCTTTCACTCGGCGCGCCCGGAGTTCCGGGAGCCGGAATGGTCTGCATGGGTGTAGTGCTTAAGGCGCTTAATGTACCGATCGAGGCGATAGGACTGATTATAGCGATAGATCCGATCATTGATATGTTCTGTACCATGTCCAATACGACGGGTGATATGACTGCGGCGCTTATTGTGGCCAAGTCTGAGAAACTGCTTGATACCGAGCGATTTAAGAGTAAGGTTCAGTGATACTTAGGCTCCGAATGTGGAGCCTTCTTCTTATTTGTTTGCTGAACGCATCTATTTACTGAGCTTTAGCTATTTACTGATCTCGGTTGCCCATTCTATGGCATCATCGATATGAGGTCTGAAGTTGGCTTCGCCGACCTTTTCTATGAATCCATCCTTGCGCATTGTGTTCATGGGCTGTTCATTGACATGCGAGAATACGAGCTGAATATCTCTTTCCTTGCATCTTTCATAGAAGCCTTCCAGAGAATGCATCGCTGTAGCATCAAGCGCGGGTACTCCTCTCATACGGATGATGATGACCTTGGTCTCATCACGGAAGTTCATGGTATCTATCTGGCCTGAGCTGCCAAAGAACATGGGACCGTAGATCTCATATACTCTTACCTGCGCCGGAATGGGCTTAAGATTCATTCCGTCGGGATCTTCATCGGGATCGTAGTATTTCCAACCTACCACTCCCGATTCTTCGCTCATGCGCTTCATGAAGAGAAGTACCGCAAGAAGCATTCCTATCTCTATTGCTATTACAAGATCAAATACCACTGTCAGTGCAAATGTAAGTACGAGCACTATGATATCGCTCTTGGGCGCTGTCTTGCACAGGTGTACGAAAGTGCGCCACTGACACATATTGTAGGCCACCATGAAAAGTATCGCCGCAATGGTCGGCATGGGTATCAGTGCGGCATAAGGCATTAAGATCACAAGCACGAGCACTAAAGTGATCGAATGCGTGATGCCGGCTATGGGAGTACGTCCGCCGTTTTTGATGTTGGCAGCGGTACGTGCTATGGCGCCCGTGGCAGGGATTCCGCCGAAAAGAGCGGATCCTATGTTACCGCAACCCTGAGCGATAAGCTCCATATTGGAACGATGATGTGAATTGATCATACTGTCAGCAACCACACATGAGAGCAGTGACTCTATGGCTGCAAGTATTGCTATAGTAAAACCGTCGGGCAGAGCAGCACTTATGGCTGACATCGATATGGCCGGTACATGTATGGATGGAAGTCTGCTGCTTATGGTGTAGAGATCTCCGATCGTATTGACCTTAATACCGGTCAGTTTTACGATAAGTATCCCGACTATGACCGCGATCAGCGATCCGGGTATCTTCTCGCTTATCTCGGGCCAAACGATCAATATTATCAGACTTATCATTCCGACCAAGAATGCATATGGGTTAAATGTAGAGAAATTCTGACCGAAAGCTTTAAGCTTCTCGACAGTCTCTATGGTGACCGTTCCTGCTTGATAGCTTAAGCCGAAGAAATCCTTAAGCTGACCTATCACTATGGTCACGGCTATACCTGAGGTAAAGCCTGTTGTGATCGTATAAGGAATGAACTTTATAAGTCCGCCGAGACGAAGCAGTCCCATGATAACAAGGATAACGCCGGCTATCACGGTGGCAAGTACCATCCCGTCCATGCCATTTTGCGCTATTATTCCTGCCACGATCGTGGCGAATGCTGCAGTCGGTCCTGCGATCTGTACGCGGCTTCCTCCCAAAAATGAGATGATAAAGCCGGCTATGATCGCGGTGTACAGTCCCTCCTCCGGGCCGACTCCTGATGCCAGGGCGAGTGCTATCGACAGTGGCAGAGCGATTATCGCAACGATTATACCTGATACGACATCGGTGCCCAACTGCTTCATACTGTAGTGTTTTAAGGTGCTGAAAAGCATTGGTTTAAGTTTATCTTTATTCATAACCCCAATAATATACCCATCCAAAGTGGTTGACAATGAACAAAATGCTTATTTTGGGGTAATTCAGACACAGATTATTTATCACAATTTACCGCAACTATGATAAGGGCGACCGCAAGAAATTGAATGGGAAAACTAAAAAAGTAATGTTATAGTACACTTATACTAGGAAAATAAGTATTGGGTTATAGTTTTTATGAAACTTGCACAAATGATCCAAGAAGGAGGATACCTTGGCAAGAGATAAGGTAGTGGTCAAGCCGCCCAAACATAAGATTGACAGGGCTTACATCAAGAGATATTGGCAGTTGTATGCACTTTTGCTGATTCCCATGATCTATTTCTTCGTATTTAAGTATATTCCGATGCAGTACGTACTGATCGCATTCAAGAAGTACAGTATCGTACAGAAGGTATGGGAGATGCCGTGGGCGAAGAATCATGGTATGGAATACTTCATTAAGGCTTTCAGCAATAGGGACTTTATGAATTCCCTTCGTAATACCATAGTGTTGAACCTGCTTGATCTGGTCATCGGTTTCCCGATCCCCATCATATTTGCACTTATTCTTAACGAATTGAGATTCAAGAGGTTTAAGAAGTCGGTTCAGACTATAGCTTACATGCCTCACTTCCTTTCGTGGGTCATCATCTACGGTCTTGCATTACAGCTTTTTACACCGACCGACGGACTTATCAATATGGCTATCACGGCTTTCGGAGGAGATCCGATTCCCTTCCTTAATGATGGTAAGCATTGGGTAGGTACATATATCGGTCTCGGTATCTGGCAGAGTTTCGGATGGAATTCCATCATATATCTTGCTGCCATAGCCGGTATATCACCGGAGCTTTATGAGGCAGCCAGTGTGGATGGAGCCGGCAGATTCCAGAAGATGTGGTACGTTACATTACCGGGCATCAAGCCCACGATAGTGGTTCTACTTATCATGGCGCTCGGTAATGTTATCGGAAGTAACTTCGACAGACCGTTCGCATTACAGAACAATTTGGTCATGGAATATGCGGAAGTTATTTCTACATATGTATATAAAGTAGGTATTAAGGGACTGCAGTTCTCTCTCACTACTGCGGTGGGTCTGTTCCAGTCAGTAGTCAATGTGTTCTTCCTGTTGGGAGCCAACTGGCTTTCACGCAGGATGGGTGAGCGCGGAATCTGGTAAAGGAGTGAATGGACATGGAAGAAAACAGCAGAGTTATCAGATCATTTAAGACGCAGGTCGGCGACTGGGTATTCGTCATCATATGTGTGCTCATCAGCCTTATGTGTATTTTGCCCATGATCAACCTTTTGGCCAGATCTTTATCCGGCACTGACTACCTTGTCAGACATGAGGTGTATCTGTGGCCCAAGGGCTGGAACATAGATGCATACAAGACGGTCCTTACCGATATGAAGTATATCAGAGCTTTCATCTGGACTGTTGTACTTACGATCATGTGCACATTGCTTTCACTCGTTATGACTACGATATGTGCATATCCGCTCATATTTGAGAATTTAAGAGGAAGAGGCGTCATCAATATCGTCATCACGATCACGATGTTCTTCTCCGCAGGTACCATACCGAACTACCTGCTCATGAAGTCGCTTAACCTCCTTGACAATCCTTTGGTGCTCATGGTTCCGTACTGCTTAAGCGTATACAACATGATCATCATGAGAAGTTTCTTCTACGGTATTCCCGATTCCTTAAGAGAATCTGCAGAGATTGACGGAGCATCGTATTTCAGGATCTTAATATCGATTTACCTTCCGTTATCGAAGCCCGTGCTTGCAACACTTGCACTTTTCTATGCGGTAGGCCGTTGGAACGGATACTCGGATGCACTTATGTATATGAAGGATAAGAACTACTATCCGTTACAGTTGCTTTTGTATAACATACTCAACAACATCAATTCGGTGGAGGTGGCCACACAGGAAGGCTTCTCGGCTCCCGGACTTAAAGACAGTCTTAAGTCGGCGATAGTAATGTTCTCCACGATACCGATCCTCTGCATCTATCCGTCTTTGCAGAAGTACTTTATTCACGGAGTTACGCTTGGCGCGGTAAAAGAGTAAGCGTCTGGCAGCAGGTCGGCCCGGAATGTTAGTACACCCGGATGACGACCACCGCACAACATTATGGTAATGACGGTATAGGGACCGTTGTTATAGATTCAGACAAAATTTATGGAGGTAAAAGATGAAAAAGAAGGTTTTATCAGTTTTGCTTGCATGCACAATGGTAATCTCATTGGCAGCATGTGGCTCATCTGCAGCACCTGCAGCAGACGCAGCACCCGCAGCAGATGAGGCAGCTTCTACAGAGGAAGCAGCACCTGCAGCAGATACAGCTTCTACAGAGGAAGCGGCACCTGCTTCTGAGCTTACAGACGGTAAGTTCGCAGAGACCAGACATATCACCGTAGAGGTATATGATCGTGGTAATGACGGTGGATCAGATCCCACCAACAACATGTATACAGAGTATATCAAGAAGGGTATGCTTGAGCAGCACAACGTTGAAGTTGAGTTCGTAGCAGTTCCCCGTTGGACAGAGGTTGAGGAGATCAACAACCTTCTCGCAGGCGGTACAGCACCTGATGTCTGCGTAACATACAGCTATCCTACAGTTCTTTCATACGCTAACATGGGCGGTGTGATCGATCTTAAGGACTATGTAGAGCAGTACAAGGCAGATACGCCGAACCTTTGGGGTTGGCTTGGTGATACCAACATGCTTTGGGACAAGGATCCCAACACCGGTTCCCTTTGGGCTATCGAAGGTAAGAGAGCTGAGCAGCAGAGAATCAACACATTCGTTCGTCAGGATTGGCTTGATGCCCTCGGACTTAAGGCTCCTACAACAACACAGGAATTCGAAGACATGCTTGTAGCTTTCAAGGACAATGCAGACAAGCTCCTTGGCAAGGATGCAGCCAAGATGGTTCCTTTCTCGGTAAGCTATGATGTAGGTTGGAGAGCATCCAACATCATCACATCTTTCATGGATCCCAAGATCTCTGATAAGGAATACTATGTTAACGGATTTGATGACAGAATGCTCACAGAGCCTCAGACAAAGGAAGCAGTAAAGCTTCTTAACAAGTGGTACAATGCAGGCCTTATGTGGAAGGATTTCGCTCTTTACGGAAGCGGAGATACCACAGAGGATGACATGATCAAGGCAGGTTACGTAGGTGCTTTCCAGCACAACTGGGATTACGTCTTCAGAAACGGTGAAGACAGCATCAACGCTAACCTTAAGAGAAATGTAGGCGAGGATGCCAAGTTCGTGGCTATCGATCCTTTTGAAAATGCTGACGGCAAGCATGCTAAGTGGCTTTACAGCCCAGCCGGAGATCGTAAGATCTTCTTCCCTACAACCAATGATGAAGTATTGGCTTCATTCCTTTACCTTGATTTCATCAGCTCTCCTGAGACTATCAAGTATCTCCAGGCTGGTGATGAGGGTGTTACACACAACGTTCTTGACAGCGGTGCAATCCAGATCATTGCAGCTGAAGGCGATGCTATCCAGAACTCAGGTAAGAACATCGACTACACGATCACATGTAACGGTACATACTTTGGTGATCAGGCACTTGCAGCTCTTTCTATAGCTTACGGTTATGCTGAGGCAGATCCTGAGCTTGTAAGCCAGTCTGACAAGATTTCCATGACAGACGGTATGGAGCCCAAGAATGTGAATGTCGGCGAGATCGCATCAGAAGCAGAAATTGGTGATTCACTTTCTGCTAAGAGAGACCAGATATATGACAAGGCAGTTACTGCTTCAGAAGCTGACTTTGACAGTGTTTGGGACGAAGGAATCGCTGATTACCTTTCAGCAGGCGGCCAGGCAATCATCGACGAGAGAACCGAAAAGTGGGAGGCTACATTCTCAGGAGATATGCTTCCGTAATACAACTTTTGTATGAATCATGGCGCTCCGATCTTTGGAGCGCCATTTTTTTGAAAGATTCATAAAACATGGGGATATAATGCAAAACGGCAAGGAAAGAAAACTGTATAACGATAACTGGTCGTGCAGGGTGTATGATGTGGCGGATGTGGAAAAGCCCGGAGTGGAGAGGCCTACGGATATTGATATCTGTGACTTTGAACCGGTGACTGTGCCGCATGATGCACTTATTGGGGATGCGAATTCGCATTATAAAAGCTGCATAGTATGGTATGCAAAAAGACTTGGCTTTACGCCGAAGTCCGGTAAGAGATATATCCTATACTTTGAGGGTGTATACATGAACAGCGATGTGTTCGTAGGAGATATGCGCGTGGGCGGCAGACCTTACGGTTACAGTTCATTCACTGTTGAACTGACCGATCATATCAAAAGTGAAGATGATATGATATATGTTCGTGCCGAGCATCTTGCACCCAACAGTCGCTGGTACGGCGGCCCCGGCATCAATCGTGATGTGTGGCTGTATGAATTGCCTAAGACCCATATAGCCTTGGACAGTATATATATACATACGAACAATAATATCGAGAATAAATGGACGGTTGATCTGTCCTTTGATATAGACGGCGTTACCGGATCTGCAGGCAGGATCCCAACCGAGGATCTGAGATTTTCTTTTGAACTGGCGGATCATGACGGTGATGTCATATATGCATCGGATATGATGCCCATATCCGGCGGTATACATACAGAGCATTCTTTTGAGACTGATGGTGTCACTGCATGGGACATCGATGATCCGGTCCTTTATGAACTTAAGATCAGCCTTTTTGACGGTGATGGTTTGGATGAGGATCCAATCGATGTGAGGACACAGTCATTCGGCTTCAGGGCAATAGAATTTACCACCGACAGAGGATTCTTCTTAAATGGCCGACACGTAAAGTTAAAGGGTGTATGTCTTCACACCGACGGCGGTGCCATAGGAATGGCTTTCCATAAGGATATGGCGTTAAGACAGCTTCTTACCATGAAGGATATGGGAGTTAATGCCATCAGATTCGCACATAATCCGCCGGCACCGGGCTTCCTTGAACTGTGTGACGAACATGGTATGCTCGTCATGGATGAGTCTTTTGACTGTTGGAGAAACGGTAAGACAAGATTCGATTATGGCAGGTTCTTCGATGAGTGGGCTGTTAAAGACATAACGGATTATATAAGACGCGACCGTAATCATCCTTCGGTGATCATGTGGAGCCTGGGTAATGAGATATACGACACTCATAAAGACGCAGATGAAGGAGTTAAGACACTGGGGATGCTTATGGATGCGGCCGCGCAGGCAGATCCAAAGCATAATGCTTATCCAACACTCTGTTCCAATTATATGCCCTGGGAGAATACGCAGAAGGCCGCGGATGTGATCAAACTAATCGGTTACAATTATGCGGAGCGACTTTATGAGAAGCACCATAAGGAACATCCGGACTGGATCATATATGGCTCCGAGACTGCTTCCTGCGTTCAGAGCAGAGGAATATATCATTTTCCGCTTAGTCGAGCGCTTTTAACTGATGAAGACAGACAGTGCTCATCTCTTGGTAACAGCACCACGAGCTGGGGTGCCAAGAATCTTGAATACTGCATTACGACAGAGAGAGATACGGATTATTCGCTTGGGCAGTTTCTGTGGTCAGGTATAGATTATATAGGAGAACCCACTCCGTATCATACCAAGAATTCATATTTCGGCATGGCTGATACGGCATGTTTTCCCAAGGATGCTTATTATCTTTTCAAAGCCGAATGGACAGATGTAAAAGTATCACAAATGATACATATCCTTCCTTATTGGGATCACAATCCGGGACAGATGATAGATGTGCGTATCTGTTCGAATGCATCAGAAGTAGAGCTTTTCTTAAATGACAGATCACTTGGCAAAAGGACCATTGATCATGCTCACGGAATGCAGTTGTATGCTGACTTTAGGATCGCATATGAACCCGGTGAACTTAAGGCGGTTGCCTATGATGAGTCAGGGAATGAGATAGCGACGGATATAAAGCATTCATTCTTGGATGTGGCAGGCCTTAAGCTTTCGATGGATCATGCAGATACCGTGCCCGGTGAAGATAAGCTTTATTTTGTAGAGATCGGCGGTGAGGATAAAGACGGACATACTGTAGAGAATGCCGATGTGAGAGTTAGGGTAAAAGTATCCGGCCACGGATATCTCTATGGGCTTGATAACGGTGACAGCACGGATTACGATTCATATAAAGGTGATACGAAGAGGATGTTTAACGGCCGGCTTCTTGCCATAGTCAGAAGTGACGGCACCGGCGGCCGGATAGATATAAGTGCCGATATTGATAAAAGTGACATACCTGTCAGAAAGATAGAACTTGATCCGGATGCCGACGGACCGGTTCGTTTAAACCCGGATCATGACAGCGTAGTATTTAAGACTACGGTATATCCGGCGAATGCATGCGGATACGAGATATCTTATGAGATCACCAACGAATCGGGTGTGATCATCAAAAATGCATGTGTTACGGATAACGGAGACGGACATATATCTGTAAAGGCTGTGGGCGATGGATCCATGAAACTCAGGGCGATCTGCAGAGACAGGGATGGAAGAGTATATCTTATCTCGGCCTATGAGATCCTTGCCGAAGGCTTCGGGGCACTTAACTTTGATCCGTACAGTTTTGTGACTGCTTCGCTTTATACAGATTCATCAAGCGATATAGGCAATGGCAATGACAGCGGCATAGCGACGCCTGCAGAGTCGGATGGCTGGGTGGCATATGCCAATACCGATTTCGGAAGCGGTGCAGACACAGTCACAATCCCTATATTCGAACTTGCGGGAGATCCGTTTGACATCATATTCTGGTGCGGTATTCCGCACAGTGAAGGTGCCTTTATAATAGGCAGAGGACATTATCACAAGCCCTGCATATGGAATGTATATCAGGAACAGACCTTTAAACTTGATAAACTGCTTAAGGGCATACAGACATTTGCGATAGAGATCGATTCGCATAAGGCGCATATAAAGGGCTTTGTATTTGACAGACTCTCAAGAGTAGGTGTTATGAATCAGGCTGTCTGTGCGGATGAGATATACGGAGATACCTATGATGTCCGTGACGATGCGATATACGGAATAGGCAACAATGTATCCGTTGTATATAAGGATTATGATCTTGGAGATGACGGGATCGGCAGACTAACCATTGACGGACATACGAGGATGGATAATAATACGGTACATATCATCTTTGAGGGTGGCGCCACAAAAGAGAGACGTATCGTGGAATTTGCAGGATCCGATGATTTTATTGAGAGAAGTTTTGTGATTGAAAAGGTAAGCGGAACGGTCGATATCACATTCGTGTTCCTTCCCGGATGCGACTTTGACTTTAAAGGATTCAGGCTTGATTAGCATATAATGGAAAGATAAAAAAGGAGAGACAATGTTACTGACACAGAACGGTATTGTAAATGATGCGGATGAGTACACTAAGAAAGGATACGGTCTGCCGGGATACGACAGGGAACAGTTAAAACTAAGAACCTATGAGAGCCCGGAATGGATACATTTTGGCGCAGGCAACATATTCAGGGCATTCCAGGCCAATCTCATGCAGAGATTGATAAATGCCGGCAAGGCGCATACGGGTATTATTGTCTGCGAAGGGTATGACTATGAGATCATAGACAGGATGTACAGACCGCATGATGACATAAGCATTCTGGCTACACTTAAGGCGGACGGAACTGCTGACAAGACTGTCATAGGAAGTATTGCGGAGTCACTCGTGCTTGACAGAGACAGAACTGATGATTTTGCGCACCTTAAAGAAATATTCAGGGCAGACAGTCTTAAGATGGCATCCTTTACGATCACTGAGAAGGGTTATGTCGTTAAAGGCAAAAACGGAGAGCTTTTGCCCGCCACATTGGCGGATATAGAGGCGGGCCCTGATAAGGCATCAAGCTATATAGGAAAGATCGTCTCTCTTTTGCATGAAAGATTTTTAAGCGGATGCAAGCCCGTGGCTTTTGTATCCATGGACAACTGCTCACACAACGGCGATAAGCTAAAGGATGCTATCCTTACTTATGCAAAGGGCTGGGCCGATAACGGTAAGGCTGATAAGGGCTTTTACGATTACTGCACGGATGCATCAAAAGTATCATTCCCGTGGAGCATGATAGACAAGATCACACCCCGCCCCGATGCTGCCATTGAGAAGATGCTTAATGACGACGGTATAGAAGGACTTGAACCTGTGATCACATCAAAGAATACCTATGTGGCTCCTTTTGTAAATGCCGAGGAGACTGAGTATCTGGTGATAGAAGATGCTTTTCCTAACGGAAGGATACCATTAGATGACACGGGTGTCATATATACCGAACGTGAGACGGTGGACAAGGTTGAGAAAATGAAAGTCTGCACGTGCCTCAATCCGCTGCATACGGCACTAGCGATATTCGGATGCCTGCTTGGTTATAAGACCATATATGATGAGATGGAAGATGAGGACTTAAGCAGACTGGTATACAGACTCGGTCATGATGAAGGCATGAAGACCGTGGTAGATCCCGGTGTGCTTTCTCCTGAGGAATTCCTTGATAACGTACTTACAAAGCGCCTTCCCAATCCGTTCATGCCGGACACTCCGCAACGTATTGCCTGTGACACGTCACAGAAGTTGCCCATCAGATTCGGTGAGACAATAAAGGCATATCGCGCACGTCCCGATCTGTCTACTGAGGATCTTAAACTTATCCCTTTGGTGCTCGCAGGATATCTGAGATACTTAAAAGCGCTTGATGATAAGGGCGTGGCTTTTGAATTAAGTCCCGATCCGATGCTTGATACACTTACGTCTCTATCTCCCGAAGATGTGCTTCGCCATACGGAAGTCTTCGGCAATGATCTTTTTGCCGATTCGCTTGCTGAGCGCATTCTTGCTATCTATGCAGAACTTAATTCCGGAACCGGAGCGGTACGTACAACACTTCATAAGTATCTTGCATGACTTTGTCGTGATGATATGTTAAAATGAAGAAGTCGCATGATTGTGACTAAAGTACTTGAAGACGGAGAATACTTAAATGCAGGGTAAAGCGGTATCCGAAGGAATAGCGATAGGAGTATTATCCATATATCGTAAGTTGGCGCATAATCCCGGAATGTCAAAATATCTCGGGAGTGTTGCTGAGATCAACAGACTTGCGGTAGCGCGCATACAGGCCAAAAGAGAGCTTGAATCACTTCGTATCAAAGCATCCATGGAAGGTAATGAAGCCGGAGCATCATTGTTAGGGTCTTATATTGTCATGCTCGATGATCCGGCTTTTATAGATGCAGTCGAGAGACGTATCGGTGATCGTCATATGACGGCCGAAGAAGCCGTGGAATCGGCCAGGGACCGTATCTATGAACTGTTTGGCAGCATGGATGATCCTTATATGCAGGCCAGAGCAGAGGATATCAGAGATATAAGTGACAGGGTCATACGCAATCTCGGAGGCAGTGTGCAGATCACTCCGAATCTTACTGATGATGTTATTCTGCTTGCGGAAGATCTGACTCCCAGTGACACCATGCAGCTCAATACTGACAGAGTGCTGGCTTTTGTTACAAAGCGCGGATCCAATCTGTCTCATACAGCCATTATTGCCCGTTCCATGAATATTCCGGCTGTAGTGGCGTTGGATTATCCCGAAGGTTGCGAAGGCAAACTGGCGATACTGGATGGCTACAACGGTGAGCTGATCATTGATCCTGACGAGGCGACCCTTGAAAGATACAGGGAACGTAAGGCTGAGTTGGAAGAGCGTGCGCGCATCTTAAGCGAACTTAAGTCTCTTCCGAGCGTTACTTTGGACGGACATCATGTCGGACTTTTGGCCAATGTCGGAAGCGCACCTGATATCAAAAAGGCACTTGAACTCGGCTGTGAAGGTATCGGACTGTTCAGATCCGAGATATTCTATTTGGACAGAGATGATTATCCTACGGAGGAAGAGCAGTATGAGGCATACGCCGAAGCAGTACGCGTTCTTGACGGAAGGGAACTGGTCATAAGGACCATAGACATCGGCGCTGACAAGCAGGTTCCTTATCTTCAGATGAAGCATGAGGACAATCCGGCGATGGGTATGCGAGCGGTCAGATACTGTTTGGGACACAAGGATGTATTCCGCACACAGCTCAGGGCCATTTACAGAGCTTCTGCACATGGTCCGGTATCTATTCTTTTTCCCATGATCATATCAATTGAAGAAATATGGCAGATACGTTCCGTTATCAATGAGGTGAAGGCTTCTCTTGATAAGGATGGTCTTAAATATGCTACGTGCAAGATCGGAGCCATGATAGAGACTCCGGCTGCTGCCATGATATCGGATCTTCTGGCAAAAGAGGTGGATTTTTTCTCTATAGGTACCAACGATCTGACACAGTACACTTTGGCGGTAGACAGACAGAATACGGAACTTGAATTTATCTGCGATTATCATCATGAGGCGATACTGCGTTTCCTTAAGATGACCATTGATAACGGCCACAAAGAAGGATGCAAAGTATGTATTTGCGGAGAGCTTGCGGCAGATACATCCATTACGGCTGATCTGCTGCGGATGGGAGTGGATGAACTGTCCGTTACACCGGCAAGTCTGCTTAAAGTTAAGCAGGCTATCCGTGGGATACGGATATCATAAATACATGATTCATTACAGGAATATATTTGGGAGGATGAGATGGAAAAGATAAAGATCAAATATTTTACGGATAAGATCGAGAAATTAAGATACATAGACGGCAAGTCTGACTGGATCGATTTAAGGGCAGCGGAAGATGTTGACATGAAGGCGGGAGAATGGAAGCTTATTCCCCTTGGAGTTGCCATGCAGCTTCCGAAGGGATATGAGGCTCACATAGTACCCAGAAGTTCCACTTACAAGAACTTTGGACTTATACAGAGCAATCATATGGGTGTTGTGGACTGTTCATACTGCGGTGACAATGATCAGTGGTTTGTTCCAATGTGTGCCATGCGAGACACTCATATAAGTGTCAATGACCGTATATGCCAGTTCCGTATCATGGAGAATCAGCCCAAGATCGAGTTTGACGAAGTTGAATCTCTGGGCGGTGAGGACCGCGGCGGTTTCGGTTCTACAGGTAAGAACTAGACATAAATCATCTGTTGCATTTTATATGTACGGGTGTATAATGTGTGTTTGTTAGTAACACATGGGTATGGATATATATATGATGATTATATTCTTTTTTCTGGTATGGGTGATATTTAACGGCAGGCTTACCGTTGAGATAGCCGTATTCGGACTTGTCATATCGAGCGCAATATATATGTTCGTATGTAAGTTCCTTGGCTATTCTCCGAAGATCGACAGATATGCGATACGCAATACGGGCCTGTTTGTTAAATATTTTTGTATACTCATGGCAGAGATCATAAAAGCCAACTTTACAGCCACAAGATTCATAGGCAGTTCAAGATATGAAGTGGAACCGGTGATAGTAAGCTTTGAGACGGATCTTAAGACCAGGTCTGCCAGAGTCCTTTTGGCCAACAGTATCACCCTTACTCCAGGGACTATCACGGTATCCATGGATGGCAACAGATTTACTGTACATTGCCTTGATAAGAGCCTTGCAGTAGGACTGGCGGATTCGGTGTTTGTGAAGATGCTTCATGAACTTGAAAGCAGGATCTCGGAGCCTGACCTGATTGAAGAGTCTGATGAACAGTAAAAGATCGTGGAGGATCAGATGACGGATACGGTACTGACACCCATACAAACAGCATATCATTACCTGTATATCGGGGTCATCATATTTCTTGCATTGGCTCTTTTTGCATGTCTTATAAGAGCCATAAAAGGACCGAAGATCGCGGACAGAATTGTGGCCGTCAATATGATGGGCACAATGGTAATGGTTATTATGACGATCATGTCACTTTTGTTAAAAGAGGATTACCTGGTAGATATAAGCCTTATATATGCGATGATCAGCTTTATTGCGGTCGTGGTCATCACCAAAGTATATATAGGAATATATGAAGAGAGAAGAATAGCTAAAGAAAAGCAAAAAGGAGGTGCGGATGATGGAATGGATTAGACTTGTCATCGGTGCAGCTTTTTTATTTTGCGGCCTTGCATTTTTCGTAATGGAGATATACGGAATATTCAAGTATGACTATGTGATCAACCGCATGCATGCGGCAGCCATAGGAGATACGATGGGTATCAGCCTGTCCCTTGCCGGACTTATGATATTCTCCGGATTGAATTTCACTACGCTTAAGATCGCGCTGATAGTAGTATTTTTGTGGTTTTCATCACCTGTTGCATCGCACCTTTTGGCCAACCTCGAGGTCACTACATGTGATGATAAGGATAAGCATATGAAAGTGTATGATGAACTGAGTACACTGGAAGAAGAACTTAAGGAGAGCGAAAAGTAATGTCAGTACTGCAGATAATACTTCTCATATTCTTAATAGTGTGCGCGGTGTCTGTGAGTCTTACTCATGACCTGCTCAATGCGATCCTGATATATATGTCATTTTCGCTTATCATGTCCATTATATGGGTAACATTGCAGTCACCGGATCTGGCTATCACGGAAGCCGCCGTTGGAGCCGGTGTTACCAGTGTCCTGTTCTTTGTGACGCTTAAAAAGATCCATGCGATCAATATAGAAGAGGGTACAAGGGAACTTAACGATAAAGATATCAATACCGAAGATATAGACGGACTCAATGAGCCCGAGAAAAAGCAGATGTAACTTATATCCCGGAGGTGATCCGTGAGCAGACGTAAGACTGACGAAGAGTATTCAAAGACAAAAGCATATAAGTTCTTTAAGTGGTTAAGAGGCGAGAATTCATATATTCCCGAAGAGACCAGGATGGATATGGGTCTGCTTATACCCATTGAGGATGACTCAACCATAAAGGAGAGGATGAACGAGAAGCAGATGGCCATAGACAAGGTCTATGACGAGGATTCCAATAAGCTTCTAAAGTTCTTTAATAAGATGTATCGCGTGGTCGCAGCGATGTTCCTCGTGATACTGGCTGCACTGCTCATATACAATGTGGCCTTCCTGCCTCCTGTTGGTGAGAGGGACAAGCCTGACAATAATGAAGTTACCGAGAGATATATAGAGAAGGGTATCGAGGAGACCGGAGCCGTCAACATAGTTACCGGTATGATCCTGGATTACAGGGCATTTGATACGTTCGGAGAGTCCAACGTGCTCTTTGTGGCCACTATAACAGTGCTCATTCTTTTGCGCCTTAATAAAGACAAGAGGCCTGACAGAGATGAGCTGGAGGATCACGAGTCTTCGGACCGCATCTATGAGCCCAAGAATGATGTGATACTGCAGACTGTAGCAGGCTTTTTGGTACCAATCATCATGATATTCGGGATATATGTGATCCTTAACGGACATTTATCACCCGGAGGAGGATTCTCCGGCGGAGCCATAATCGGAGCCGGACTGATACTTTATCTCAATGCGTTCGGTTTTGAAAAAGCGGAGAGATTCTTCACCGAGAAGACATATAAGTGGATCAGTTTTTTTGCGCTTACGACATACTGTCTGTGCAAGGCTTATTCATTCTTCTGCGGAGCCAATCATTTGGACAGCCATATTCCGCTTGGCACCCCGGGTGCGATACTTTCAAGCGGACTTATTCTGATACTTAATATCTGCGTGGGTCTTGTGGTGGCCTGCACGATGTACACTTTCTATGTAATGTTCAGAAAGGGAGATTTTTGATGTTGCATAATCTTGCGGTTAATTATGAAGAGGCGATAGCAATGCTTTTGTTTGTCATTGGCTTTGCAAATCTCCTGCTGCAGAAAAATCTCATAAAAAAGATAATCGGACTTAATATAATGGATTCCGCAGTCTATCTGTTCTTGGCGCTCAAGGGCTATATCGAGGGGGCTGCGGTGCCTATCGTGGTAAACGGCATAACCGATAAAGAGGCTTATATCAATCCGGTACCTGCGGGCCTGGTGCTTACGGGTATCGTGGTATCCGTATCCGTGTCGGCTCTTATGCTTTCGCTTACCATAAGGCTTTATAGAAGATATCATACGCTTAATCTCGATGAGATATCAATGCGCCTTAAAAAGGAGGGATTGTAATGGAACTTATCCGTAATTTCCCCTTCTTTTCCATAATGATCGCAATGTTCTCGGGGCCGGTGTGCTCTGTGCTTCCGGGCAAGGTCGCAAGAGTGGTCAATGCCTGCGTCATAGTGATCGTGGGGATCATGTCGGCAGTGCTGCTTGGGTATCTTTACGTTACGGGAGAGAGTTTTGTATACATGATGGGTCACTTTCCGGCGCCCTGGGGTAATGAGATAAGGGCCGGAGTGCTGGAAGCCGGAATGGCCATGTTTTTCTGTATCGTCATGCTTTTGTCAGTGCTCGGCGGTATCAAGAAACTGTTTGATGAAGTGGTCGTTAGCAAGCACAATCTCTACTATATCCTTGTGGGACTGATGTTGAGCTCGCTCTTGGCCCTTGTATATACAAATGACCTTTTCACGGCATACGTATTTGTCGAGATCAATACGATATCTGCCTGCGGACTCATAATGATAAGAGAAAACGGACGTACCATAGAGGCAGCAGTCCGTTATATGATAATGAGCCTTATAGGTTCTGCGATGATACTTCTTGGTATCTGTATGATATATGATCTTACGGGACATCTTCTGATGAGCAATATCAAGGAATCTGTTGCCGCGATGACTGCGGGCGGGACCTATCCGGAGCCTTTGCTGTGCACGATCGCTCTCATGAGCGTGGGCCTTGCGATCAAGTGTGCGCTTTTCCCTTTTCATTCATGGCTTCCGGATGCATATGGTTATTCGACTGTTTCATCGGCTGCCATCCTTTCAAGTCTTGTGTCCAAGGGATATATATTCCTGCTCATCAAGATCATTTACAGGGTGATAGGTTTTGATGTATATAAGGGAAGCGGCGTCATAGACGTAATGTTCATATTCGGACTGGCAGGTATGATATTCGGATCGGTCAGCGCCATCAGAGAGAGCGATGTAAGAAGGATGATCGCGTATTCGTCCGTAGCTCAGATAGGATACATATTCATGGGTATCGGAATGGGCACACAGTTCGGTATGGTGGCGGCAGTTTTCCATATTCTTTCGCATGCCTCGACCAAATCGCTTTTGTTCATCTCGGCGATCGGTCTTACCGACGTGTCGGGAGGAAGCAGAAAGTTCATCGAACTTACGGGTTCGGGATATCGTAACAGGATTGCGGGACTGTCCTTTGCGATAGGAGCGCTTTCGATGGTAGGTGTACCGCTTTTCTCAGGCTTTATCAGTAAGCTTTTGTTCGCCGAGGCTGCCATCAATCTGTCAGGAAGGATGCTTCCGGTATTTATAGTTTTGGGAATAAGTACGATACTTAATGCGATATATTTCATGAAGACTGTCATAAGGATATATACTCCCGTGGATGAAAGTCCGTATCCCAGGGCGCATATGAGACAGTTGCCTTTGTACAGCATGGTGCTGTGTGCATTTGTGATCTTAAATGTAGTGCTCGGAGTTATGTCGGATCCCATTATCGGCCTTATAGGACAGGGTCTTACGATGTTTGACTGAAGTGATTATGGAGATATTTTATTCTTTACCCGTACAATTTCATATGGATCCGCTTGGAGCGATATTTGCTTTTCTTACGCTCATTGTGTTTCTGTGTTCGGGAGTCTTTTCTTTTGAATACTTAAAGGGCAGTAAGAACATTAAGAGTTACGCGGTATTCTATGTCATTACCATGGCTGTGGAACTGCTTTTGTGTGCGGCATCGAATCTTATCACATTTTATATGTGTTATGAGCTTTTGACGATCATGTCCATGCCTTTGGTGATACATGAAAGAACGGCACAGTCCAAGGCGGCAGCGCTTAAATACCTGTTCTTTTCAATGTTCGGCGCGTACTTTGCTCTGTTTGGGATATACAATCTGTCAAAGAAAGCGACAAGTCTGTCATTTGTCTATGGTGGCAATATAGATGCTTCGGTATGGGTTGCGGATGAGAAGATTCTTTTAATATCCGTTATGGCTATGATCATAGGCTTCGGTGTAAAGGCCGGAATGTGGCCCATGCACAGTTGGCTTCCCGCGGCGCATCCTGTTGCTCCGTCACCTGCGTCTGCCGTGTTATCGGCCTGTGTGGTAAAAGCGGGTGTACTCGGTATCATAAGAAGCATATGGTATGTGGCGGGAACGGGAAAAATACCCGGATCCTACGTGCAAAAGGCGTGGATGATCCTTACGTTAATGACGGTATTTTTAGGCTCAATGTTGGCTTACAGGGAGCAGGTGCTTAAAAAGCGTCTGGCCTATTCTACGGTAAGCCAGGTGTCATATATACTCTTTGGACTGGCTGTGGGTATAGGCTCTGTTCATACCGATTCAATGGTCTCTTCGTACGCGTATGTATCCGACAGTATAACCGGAGCGATACTGCACGTACTGGCGCACGGATTCATCAAGGCTGTACTTTTCCTTGTGGCCGGTGCGGCAATGAGATACATGAATGTTCATAAAGTTGATGAACTAAAGGGTATCGGCCTTAAGATGCCCGGTATCATGGTGTGCTACACGATAGCTTCCTTGGGACTTATAGGCATACCTCCTACAGGAGGATTCGTCTCGAAGTGGTATCTGGCTACTGGTTCGATAGCCACAGGCATTCCTGTTTTTTCGTGGTTGGGACCGGTGGTATTGCTTGTAAGTGCACTTCTTACGGCAGGATATCTTTTGGGGCCTGCGGTTAAGGCATTCTTCCCGGGCCGGGAGTACAGACAGGATCATAAGGATGATAAGCCTTTGGGTAAGGATGAGAAGCCGGGGCTTTTGATGCTGCTTCCGGTAGCGACTCTGACACTTCTGTCAGTTTTGATGGGTATATTCACTTCGCCGATCATAGAAGTGATAAGAAAGATATTTTTTATATAGGTAAATGGCATGGTATTTGCAGCAGTTATCCTGCCGATATTGGCAGGAGGCCTTATTCCGCTTATTAAGTGGAAAAGCGGGCGAATAAGAAACATATATAATGAGTGCATAGTCTTGGCTACTACAGCCATCGTATGGTATCTGATACTGGTACCCGGCGCGGAGAGATTCACACTTGTTCGTTTTCAAGGGGATTTAAACATTTCATTCTGTGTGGACGGGCTCAGTATGATATTTGCGGGACTGGTATCTTTACTCTGGCCTTTGGCGACACTGTATGCCTTTGAGTATATGGATCATTCCACGGCATATGGTCATACACACAATGGGAAACTTTCACCAAGGGATGAGATGCCCAATATCTTTTTCATGTTCTATACCATGACATATGGCGTAACGCTTGGTATAGCGCTTGCGGCCAACATTCTCACGATGTACTGCTTTTATGAGATGTTAACGCTTGTGACGGTTCCTCTTGTGATGCATACACTGACAAGAAGTGCGATCTTGGCCAGCCGTAAATACATGTATTATTCACTCGGCGGAGCTGCGTTCGCTTTCCTTGGTATGATATTCGTCATCACCTACGGTACCACGATAGACTTTAAACTCGGTGGAGTTCTCGATATGAACGCTGTAGCGGACAAAACCGGAGTTCTGTTGCTTATATATGTATTTGCATTTATGGGATTCTCGGTCAAGGCTGCGGTATGTCCCTTCAATTCATGGCTTCCGGATGCGGGCGTGGCACCCACTCCGGTCACGGCACTGTTGCATGCCGTTGCCGTGGTTAAATCGGGTGCTTTTGCCATCATCAGACTTACGTTTTATCTCTTCGGCACGGAATTCTTGCGAGGAACATGGGCTCAGTACGTGACCATGGCGATAGTTATCATAACGATCATCTACGGAAGTGCAAGAGCGGTTAAGGAACCGCATATAAAGAGAAGACTTGCTTACTCTACCATAAGCAATCTTTCTTATATCGTATTCGGCGTGACGCTTATGACACCGCTTGGAATGGCAGCGGCACTTTCGCATATGATCATGCATGCCGTTATGAAGATCTGCTCTTTTTTCTGTGCAGGCGCGATCATGCATAAGACGGGACGTGAATACGTATATGAGCTTGACGGACTCGGATATAAGATGCCGCAGGTATTTGGCATATTTACGATCAGTGCTTTTGCACTCATGGGTGTTCCGGGACTTGCGGGTTTCGTGAGCAAATGGAATCTGGTATCCGCGGCACTTGAACTTGGAACACCGCTTGCATATGCCGGCGTGGTGGCATTGCTCATTTCGGCCATACTTACCGCCATATATATGCTGACAGTCAGTGTCAGGGCATTTTTCCCGAAGGCCGATTATAATACAAGAGTCAATGAGGGCATAAAAGACCCCGGTCTTAAGATGCTCATACCGTTATATATCTTTGCGATCGCCATGATCGTACTCGGCATCAATTCGTCATTGATCATGGACTTTATATGTAAGGTGGCAGCGATTTGAATAATTTAATGGATCTGTCAATTGAATATTCGATACCCGGGATATGCGGGATGCCTAGTGGCCTCTGCTTTGTAATAGACGGCTTCAGGCTGATCTATGCCTGCATTGCTACATTTATGTGGGTGGTGAGCCTTGCGCTGTCATCGCAGTATATGAAGCATTATGAGAGAAAGGCAAGATATTATTTCTTCTTTGCACTTACTTATATCGCAACGGTGGCAGTATTCCTGTCAGCCGACCTGTATACTTTGTTTATCTTTTTTGAGGCCATGTCCTTATCGTCGTATGTCTGGGTGGCTTTTGATGAGCGAAAGGCTTCTCTACGTGCGGCGGACACTTATTTGGCCATATCGATCATAGGCGGACTTACAATGCTCATGGGCCTGTTCCTTATCTACGATGCGTCGGGTCAGCTGTTATTAACGGGCAATACACTTAAGATCAATGAGCTTGCGGATATGTATATCATGGCAAAAGCGGTGAAGTCAGGCTCTCTGCACACACAGATATGGGCCGGCGGCTTTTGCATGCTCGTTGGCTTTGGAGCCAAGGCGGGCGCTTTTCCATTACATATTTGGCTTCCCAAGGCTCATCCTGTCGCGCCGGCACCTGCGTCGGCACTTTTATCCGGTATACTGACCAAGACAGGTATATTGGGCATACTGATGCTCACCAATTACATATTTGCGGGCAACATGGAGTGGGGCGTTATCATCCTGACGATCGGCGTACTTACAATGATTGTCGGTTCTCTGCCTGCACTTACATCCACGGATTTAAAGAGAACTTTGGCCTGCTCATCCGTTGCGCAGATAGGCTTTATCATGACGGGCATAGGAGTGGGCAGTTTGGGTATACCCATGGGAACGTCGGGTGCTTTTCTGCATATGGTGGGACATTCAATCTTCAAACTCATCCTCTTCTCGGCAGCAGGCGTCATTTATATGAATGCACATAAGCTTGATCTTGAGTCGATAAGAGGTTTTGGAAGGAAAAAGCCGTTGCTTAATGTGATATTTTTATCAGGCAGCCTCGGAATAGCCGGAGTGCCGATGTTTAACGGATATATCAGTAAGACTCTGATACACGAGGGGATAGTGGAAGCCGCCATGATGATGGCACATATGGAGGCAAACGGCATGGCTATCCCGATATCCGCCGGTACATTGTCCGTGATCGAATGGATATTTGTTATATGCGGCGGATGTACCGCAGCGTATATGATCAAGCTTTATATATGCATATTTGTTGAAAAGAATTCGGACCCTGAGATCCAGGCAGGATATGATGAAGGTGGCCGCTATATGAATAACATCGTGACTGTGGCACTTGCGGCTGCAGCGCTTATTCCGCCGACACTTGGTATCACTGCGCAAAAGAGCTTGAATGGACTGACGGATATGGCTCGTTTGTTCTTAAGACTGCCATCCGTGCCGCAAGCACACTTTTATTCGTGGGAATCTCTTCGTGGTGGATTGATCTCCCTTGCGATCGGTGTGGTGCTCTACATCGGTGTCATACGTACGGTGGTTAAGGATGATGAGGGAAGATATTCAGATCCCGTGCCTGCATGGCTTGATCTTGAGGATCTTGTATACAGACCGGTTCTTATGCGGGCACTTCCTTTCCTGTGTGCGATAGGGTGCAGAGTACTTGATACTTTGGTTGACATAACAATAGTTGCACTTCGTAAGACTGTCTTTAAAGACAGCCGTAAGACTGAAGAACTTAAAGAAGGTACATGGCTTACGCATATGCTTGGTACTGCTGCCAATAAAGCGGCTGACATTAAGGCATATTTTTGGGGGCTCAGAGGGAAAAAGGCTTCCAAACGTCCGGACTATGTGCACCGTTTTGCGCTTGATTATACAAGCTTTAAGGAAAGCCGTACCGTTATATACAGAAGTCTGTCGTTCGGCCTGCTTTTATTCTGTATGGGCCTGGTACTGACGGTCGCCTATATTCTTATCACGCGCTGGTGGTAACGATCGCTTGTGCTCCCATCACAAACTGACTGCAATGACCGCTTATTCTGCAAGTTTTCGCACATTTTCACAGCTGCAAATAATATTGTAAAGAAAAGCAATATTTGTTATAATTTTATACAGACAACTGACATATGGAGGAAGGCCGAGGCTTTCCTCTTATTTGGCTATACGGGTATATTGGGAAGGCGGTTATGAGCGAAGCGGGATATGACAGAGAATTTCTTCGTAAGATAGCGAATTATTTATTTGAGCTTCTCATTTTCTTTGATGATGACGGTACTGTGAGACATGCCAATGAAGTGGTGCTGTCTACCCTTATGTATCAGGATCTGGATGAGCTCAATAATATATCTGATGTTTTCCCTACTCTTTTCTACAAAGAGGGCGACAAGATGATGTGCCGCGAAGATATGGACGGACATGTGGTGAGTACGGTGGCATATCGCAGCAACAATACCTGCTTTGAGGTCGAGGCAAGATTCATTAAGGACCTTATAAAGGTTGATGGTGCTCCGGACAAGACAAGGCATGCCTGTGTAGTGGAAGATATATCCGCCAGAGAGCGTCTTTCCAGAGAGATATCCAAGGCCAGAGAGAGCAGTGAAGATTTCGTCAAGACCAGAGATGAATTCGTGGCGAATGTTACTCACGAGCTTCGTACGCCGGTCAATGGCATTCTGGGCAATATCCAGGAACTCATGGGTGCCGAGAGGGACAATAATAAGCTCTATACCATGGAGATGATAGAGAAGAGCTGCAATGACATGAACGCTCTGATCAATAACATACTTGATTTCTCCAAACTCCAGGCCGGCAAGTTCCAGATGGAAGACAGAGAGTTCTCTCTTAAGAGCATGATAGATTATGTCAGATCCAATCACATCAACAAGATACATGAGAAGGGTCTGGATTTCTTCGTTACCGTGGCTCCGGATATACCGGACAAGTTAATAGGTGATGAACTTAGACTTGAACAGATACTTAACAATCTCTTGTCCAATGCGATCAAGTTCACTACGGTCGGCAAGATCATGTTGGAGGTTGTGGAGACTGCGAGGGTCGGTAACAGAGTCGAGCTGTTTTTCATGGTAATGGATACAGGTATAGGTATAGCCGATCACGATATGGACAAGCTCTTTAAGGGATTTTCGCAGGTGGATGCATCCATATCACGTAAGTATGGCGGTACGGGACTCGGACTCAATATAAGCAAGCAGCTTGTCAATCTCATGGGTGGTGATATCTCCGTGGATTCCACTGCCGGTAAGGGATCGACATTTACATTCTCGGTATGGCTGAATTTGCCTGACGGAGCTGATACGGCCGCAGAGGAATATCATAAGGCGACGCCGGTATTCAGCAGCATGGCCTCTGAGAGCGGGGATGCTGATGCGGGTATGGAATATGGCTCTGCCGAGAACAGAGAAGAGATAGACAAAAGGCTTATGAAACTGGCCCTCTGTATCGAGATGGATACATGGGAGAAGGCGGAGATGTTTGCCGACGCCGTGAAACAGCTGACTTTGGGCGCTCCCAAAGAGATCACACAGACGGCGCTTAAGCTTAAGATGGCCATACAGAAAGAGAACAGAGAGAAGGCTACACAGTTGATAGATACACTCAAAAAACTGCTGAATTCGTAAAGACATACAGAGGACGGGTGCCATATGGAAGAATACAGAGTTGAGAATAATCAGGCAACGGGGCAGGTACTTATTGTGGATGACGTGGAGGTCAACCGTTTTGTCCTGCGCAATATCATAGCGGACATGGGCTATCAGCCGCTGCTGGCGGAGAACGGTATTCAGGGTATCAAGCTCATACAGAAGTGCCATCCGGAACTGATACTTCTGGATGTGGCCATGCCGGAGATGGGAGGATTTGAATTTGCTTCCATCGTTAAGGGCGACATAGCTACGAGAGATATCCCGATCATATTCATATCTGCTTATGATGAAGTGGACGACATAGTCAAGGGCTTCGAACTCGGCGGTGAGGATTATATCACCAAGCCATTCATTCCGGAGGTGGTCAAGGCCAGAGCCGGTGTACATCTTAAGTTCCATGAGACGAGAAGGGATCTTTTAGAGACCAACCGCAGGCTTAAGACTTCACTTAACAGCCAGCTTAAGCAGATCGAGCAGGAGAAAAAAGGCGTACTGTATGCACTGATGAATCTCGCCAGACGCAACTCCATGTACGAAGAGGAGTTCATAGAGAGGATGCAGTACAACTGCCGATTGGTCGCCCAGGCGATGCAGCTTGCGGGAATGTACGATGACGTAGTCACGGATACTTTCATCAATACCATAGAGATAGCGGCGCCTCTTTGTGACATAGGCAATGTCGCAGTTCCCATGGAGATACTGCAGAAGAAAGCAAAGCTTGATCCGAATGAGCGAGACAGGATGCAGACGCATACAAGAGTGGGAGCGAAGATTTTGCATGACGTGGCTCTTTCGAGTGAGTATGATGATTTTGTGCAGATGGCGGCAGATATAGCACATTATCACCATGAGAACTGGGATGGAACGGGATATCCCGACGGCAGGAAGGGAGATGAGATCCCGTTGGCGGCGCAGATAGTGGCTATTACCAATGTATATTGCGCACTTACTGCGGACAGAGTGTACAGAGTTCCTTATACCAAGGAGGAGGCACTTCGAATAGTCGGCGCCGATTCGGGAGAGAAGTTCAATCCCGAGATATACAATATATGTCGCAAGATTTCAAGACAGCTTAAATAGACAGTCCAAAATATTAACACAGACGTGTAATTCAGGAGGAAGAGTATGAGAATACTGTTGGCGGAAGACGATTTTGTAACAAGGAAGTTCATGACAAGTTTTTTGTCCAAATACGGTGACTGTGATGTTACCGTAGACGGTATGGAAGCAGTAGATGCTTTCATGATGGCGATGGATGAGGATGATCCGTACGATTTGGTATGCCTGGATATCATGATGCCCGTTATGGACGGATATCAGGCTCTTATAGGCATACGTAACATCGAAAAGGAGAGAGGCATACCTCAGGATAAAGCTGTCAAGGTCATCATGGCTACCGCTCTAAACGAGGAGAAGAATGTCAAGATGGCATTCGATCTTGGCTGTACGATATATTCGGGCAAGCCGATCAACCAGGACAGATTTGAGCAGGCTTTACAGAAACTCGGACTTATTGACTGATACGACTTGGGATTATATATATGGCAGAAGATTTTGATAGATTTGAGATGCTCGACACCTATCTGTTAGAGACCTCGCAGATACTTGAGAGGCTTCAGACCGTAGTGCTCGAGTACAAAGATGCGGAATGTTTTTCCAAGGAAGCAATCGGGGAGATATTCCGTCATATGCATACGATGAAAGGCTCCGCCGGATTCATGATGTTTGAGCAACTCCATGCTCTTGCGCATAAGACGGAGGATGTCTTTTCTTATCTGAGAGAGAATGAACCTAAGAACGTGTCTCAGCCGGAACTTATTGAGAAGATCCTCAAGGTCACCGATTTTATCCAAAGTGAACTTGACAGACTTTCTGACGGCAAGATGGCTGACACCAGTTCGGAGGCGCTTATTGCCGAATTGGATGAATACCTCTCTTCAATAAAAGCCGGAGCGGACAAGGCTTCGGATACAGATAAAGACTCAAAGGGTGACGGCACAGGCGCAGACAGCGGGATTAACGATACTCCCACGCAGATATACATTGCGCCCAAGAACAGTAAGGCCAGTCATTATTATCAGATATATATCACATACAATCCCGGTACGGAACTGTGCAATGTTCATGCCTATAAGGTAGTGCATGCGCTCAGGACCGTGACTGAAGATATTCAATACAGACCCTCTACCATCCTCTCTGATATCAAGAGTTCCGATGAGATACTGGACCAGGGCTTTAAGATATTGCTTAAGTCCGGCAGCCCCAAACACAAGATCGAGAAGATAGTGAGCGAGGGCTACGAGACCAAATCTATCGAAGTGACCGAGATAGATGCGGCAAGATATGAGGCAGGACTCGATCTGTTCGGAGTTGATTCGCCGTTAGCAGCCAGGATTACGAACAATGATGAAGAGTATGTGCCCGGTGATTTCGTCGTGCACAATGCCACTCCCGGAAGGGGAAGGAGACTGGCCAAGGACAGGACCAGACGTTCTACGCATATCAATGTGGCTGAGGCCGATATGGACAAGCTTTCGCAGCTTCTCATGAAGCTTGTGATATTGCAGGACAGGCTGCTTGGAGATGAAGAACTTAAAGAGTCAGGCCTGGCACTTAAGAACTTTAAGAAGAATGCCAAAAAGATAAAAGATGTGACTTCGGATATAGAGACACTGGTCGGCGGTATGAGGATGGTCCCTTTGACCAACACATTCCTTCGCATGAACCGTATAGTGTTCGAGGCATCAAGAAAACTGGATAAGAAGATAGAATGCGTGATCATAGGGGATGAGGTCAAAGCTGACAGAGGCATAATCGAACATATCTCTGAACCCTTGCTACACATGGTGCGAAACTGTGCGGACCACGGTATAGAGAAGCCTGAGGAAAGGGAAGCAGCCGGCAAGAATCCTACGGGTAAGATCACGGTAGAGGCCGTCAATAACGGCAAGGAACTTCTGATCACCGTAAA
The DNA here is from genome assembly GCA_024694055.1 of Lachnospiraceae bacterium. Taxonomy (GTDB): domain Bacteria; phylum Bacillota; class Clostridia; order Lachnospirales; family Lachnospiraceae; genus Colinaster. The sequence continues at coordinate 34,415 of JAILKC010000052.1, forward strand.
AGATGACGGAACGGGCCTTAACAGAGAGGCGATCATCAAAAAAGCAAGGGCCAAAGGACTTTTGGATGATGACAGAACCGATGATTCATACACTGATGAAGAGGTATTCAGATTCATCACCCTGCCGGGATTTTCGACCAACGAGACCGTTACGGAGTTCTCGGGAAGAGGCGTTGGTATGGATGTGGTATTAAGCTCGATCGAACAGATAGGCGGCAGGCTTGATATACAGAGTAAACGCGGCGAAGGAACGGCCATGACCATGATATTCCCGCTTTGACGAAGGCGGAGGATCGTAAGGATTTTGCATGGATAATAAAGAATACGATCTGCTAAGAAGAAGAAGAATAGAGAATGTTGTCACCGTTATAGTGACTTTGTACGGGATCTGTGTCAGCATCCTGGCGTATGATGTTGCGCCTGATTGGATACTCTATACAATAGAGGCGTCTTTTGTGATCATCTGGACGCTCAGACTGACACGCGCAGGTTCCTATGCTTTCAGGGCTGTTATCTGTGCTTTTCTGTCCGGATTATGTGTGTGCCTGTATTGTATTGCCGTCAATGCTGACGTGGGCGTGCTGATACCCGTCATGGGGCTTATCATCATAGTCGGTCTGTATGAGATACAGAGGCTGCTTATTTTGCCTGCATTTTTCACGACTGTCATCATAGTTCATCATATATTCATCAGTAAGACTATTTCATTTTCAAACAGAATAACTTCGGCCAAGAGCGTGCTTGAGATCACGGCTATGTATATCACCATAGCAGTGGTCGTATTCCTGCTTAAGGAAGAGGATAACAGTAAGGTACGTCTTCTTGATACCATCGACGAACTTAAGCTTGCGCAGCGCAGTAAGGACGATTTCTTGGCTAACGTATCCCACGAGCTTCGCACCCCCATCAATACCATCTGTGGCATGAGCGAGATAGCTTTGGCTGATGCCAAGTCGGAGATCGCAAGGGAGAATCTGCAGGATATCAGGACGGCAGGAAGAAACCTTCTTTCTGTTGTAAGCGATATGTTGGATTATGCGGAATTAAGCAGTGGCAAGCTTTCGCTGCATGAAGAGAATTACAACATATCTTCGACCATCAATGATGTTATAGCCATGACACTTAATAAGATCGGTTCCAAAAGAATTGAGCTTATAGTCAATTGCGATCCCGAACTTCCAAGTTCCCTCGTGGGCGATGAGGGCAAGATCAAGAGAATAATAGTCAATCTCATGGACAATGCCGTAAAATATACTACCGAAGGCTATGTCATCATGGATATCAGCAAGAGAACAGAAAAATACGGTATCAATCTCAATGTGCGTATCAAGGATACCGGTATAGGCATGAGGCCCGAAGCCATAGGCAGGATATTTGCGGATTTTACCCAGCTTAGCAGCGGGCGGAACAGAAAGGAAGGCGGAATAGGTCTTGGCCTTACCATATCCCGTACGCTTGTGGATCTGATGGGTGGCTTTATGTCCGTTGAGTCGCAGTATGGAAAAGGAACGGAGATTCAGTTTACTGTTCCGCAGAAGGTGGAGAATGACAGTCCGATAGGAACACTTAATACGAGACTGCATTCCGTGAGTCTCGAGAATATTGCTACGGATGAATACGGTGAGGGTGCCGTAAGGGTAACGGGCAAAGCTGCGTCCGACAATGTGCGTGAACAGATCGTCATGCCGGATGCCCATGTGCTCGTCGTTGATGACAGCTTTATGAACATCAAGGTACTTGAGGGCTTGCTTAAACCTTATCAGATCAAGGTCACCACAGCTTCGAGCGGCAAAGAGGCGCTTGAGAAGATAGCCGGCAAGAACTTCGATTTTGTGTTCATGGATCATATGATGCCTGAGATGGATGGCATACAGTGTGTGCGCTATATCAGGTCCAAAGACAATCAGTATTATAAGACGGTGCCCATCGTGGCCCTCACTGCCAATGCCGTGGCGGGTGCAAGAGAAATGTTCCTTGAACAGGGCTTTAATGACTTTATCACCAAGCCGATAGATGTGGCTGGGCTTGAGAAGATGCTGAAGCGCTATGTTCCGAAGGAAAAGATAGGTTATGTGGAGGCACAGGATGATGCCTCTGCGGATGCGGATACTTCGATCGGAGATCTTAGGATCGGTGATCTTGATATCAAAAAGGGCCTGCTTTACTGCGGCACGATCGAGAATTTCAAGGATGTGCTTAAGGTGCATGCGACCAATGGCCCGGACAATATAGATAAGATCAGGCGCCTCTACGAGGAAGATGATATGGAGAACTATACCATATACATCCATGCGCTTAAGAGTTCCATGGCCAGCATCGGTGCGGACAATCTTTCTGCCATGGCGAGGGATATGGAACAGGCCGGCAAGGAGGGTAACCGTGAATACATTGACGCGCATCATGAGGAACTCATGACCGAATACGAGCGCGTTGTGGCAATGCTGCTTGGACAGAATGCCATGCAGATGGAAGTGACCGATGAATATATGGAAGAAGCGAGCCTGCCGATAGACGATGAGAGATTCGAAGAATATCTTGCGGATTTCGAAGCTGCAGTATATACCTTTGTTCCCGACAATATGTATAAGATACTTGATGAACTTAAGGGTTACGGATACAACGGACATCCGTTGGCTCCGCAACTTGTGCCCATCAGGAGAAAAATAGAGATGTCTGACTATATGTCGGCTGTGGATGCTCTGTGTTCCATAAGGGAACGTTACAGGAACAGATAAAGGCGACATAGAGGTATAGCATATGAATGATAAGATCAAGGAATTGGTCAGTGGTGAAAACAGAAACATAAGAGAGAAACTGTTTCTCATAGTGTGCCTGGAATGTATAGTAGGAGCTGTCATATGCCTGTGCGAATCCGTGACGATAAGAGCCGGTATACCCAACTATCTGGTTATAGGTTCTACTCTTGTCATAGTTCCGCTTGCTGTCAGATCCATGGTGTATTACGGGAGGCAGGAACTGCCTATAATCATGGTCACCGGATGGATGAATCTCGTTGTCTTTCCGTTGGTCTTCTTTACGTGCGGAGGTGTGAACAGCGGATCAAACTGTTGGTTTGCACTGGGCTTTTTGTTCATTACCCTTGTATACAGAGGCAAGCCTTTGGTCGTTGCGGCCATACTGACATCCGCTGCGGATGTGGCATGCTATGTTACGGCATATTATCACGAGGAACTGGTAAGGCCGCTCGAGTCGAAAGTGGGAATATATATGGATTCGGCGTTTGGCATCGTATCCATAGCAATTACTTCCGCTCTCATATTCTCATACAGACGCCAGGGTTACGGTAAAGAAAGTGCTGTTGCCATCATGCAGCGTAATGAGATTGACCGTATGACCAAGTCAAGAGAGCGATTCTATGCCAATTTCTCACACGAGATCCGCAATCCCATCAATGCGATCGTGGGATTGAACGAGCTTAATTTAAGAGCCGCCGAAGACAAAGAGGTAGTCCGCAATTCGGAAGCGATAGGACGTTCCGGAAGGCTTCTTCTCAGCCTTGTCAACGATATTATGGATCTGTCACAGATAGAGAACAGCAGCATGGCACTTGCCGTGGCTCCGTATGAACTGGCCGATGTGCTCTCCGAACTTATGGATCTTGTAAGCACGAGAGCGGCAAATAAGAACCTTGAACTTTCGCTTGAAGTGGATCCGGCGCTTCCTAAGGTCCTTATCGGTGATGAGAGACGTGTGGTGCAGATTCTTTTGAATATCCTTACCAATGCCGTTAAATATACGGAGAAAGGAAGCGTTAAACTAACTGTGTCCGGTGAGAGAAATGGCCTTGATATGATCCGTATTAAGGCAAGCGTGGCAGATACGGGAATAGGCATTGAAAAAGAGAACCTTAAGCATCTTTTCGAGACATACAGCCAGTTTGACAGGCTTTCCAATAACAGCATCGAGGGTAATGGCCTGGGGCTTCCGATAGCTTATGAACTTACAAAACTAATGAACGGTGATATAACCGTGGACAGCGTATACGGCAAGGGCTCTGTTTTTACCATAGAATTCGATCAGGGATATGAAGAGGGCGCTCTTCTTGGAGTCTCTGATTATGACGGTGTCATGGACAAAGCCATTCACAGGGAGGGTTATGTCAGGTCATTTGAGGCTGCCGGTGCGAAGATCCTCGTTGTGGATGATGATGAACAGAACCGAAGCATCATAAGAGGACTATTAAGGGATACCAAGGTGAATGTATTCGAAGCCGGAAGCGGAGAAGAAGCTTTGATGTGTACGGCGACGGAAGAATATCATATCATCATGGTGGATTATCTGATGCCGGGTATGAGCGGAATAGAGCTGCTTGACGCCATAAGGACCCAGGCGGGCGGAAGATGCCGTAACAGTGTGATAATCGCTCTTACCGGTGCGAATCTCGACAGCAGGGAACATATCAATGCAAGGTACAGTTTCGATCTTATACTGAATAAGCCTGTTGAATATACCGTGCTTGAGGATGCCATAGCCGATTCGCTTCCGCCGGAACTTATAGATTACAGGAATGAGCGAAAGGTGGATCATAAGAAATGGGATATGATCAAGGCGGCTCAGAAGATAAAGAGAAAGATCCGTATCACTACGGAATGTGCGGCCGATCTTCCGAAGGTTGCGATAGAGGAATACGATATAGGTATCATGCCCATGTTTATCAGGTCTGAAAAGGGCAGATTCATGGACTCTGTTGAAATAAGCCTGTCCGATACCATGGGTCATCTGACTGAGACACATAAGAGTGTGGAAGCCGATGGGGCCACAGTAGAGGAATATGAGGCATTCTTTAAAAAGGAACTTGAATCGGCGGATGAGATCGTACATGTTACATCCAACGGCAGATTTGGGTTGTGTTATAAGAGGGCGTGTGAAGCTGCCAAGAGCTTTTCGCATGTCAAGGTCATCGACAGTGGTCTGGTATCGTCCGGCGTAGGCCTGATGGCGGTGATAGCATCAAGATGGGCTGCTGACGGAGCAACGGCAGAGGAGATAGAAAGAGATGTGGCCAAGATCAGACCCCATGTGGAATATGCTTACATACTTCCTTCTGCAGAGATCCTGGCACAGAGAGGCAAGATGAGCTTAAGACGCGCTGCGATATATGATGCGCTTCAGATACATCCCGTCATGCATCAGACAAACAGAGGCAATAGACAGATCAGAGCACACAGAGGCACCATGGAACAGGCCATAAGAAAGCATATTAAGACGACCATGGCCATAGGCGGAAGAATGGATACACACGTGCCTATCATAGTCAATCACATGGGAATTGCGCCGAGAGTACAGGGACGTATCCTTACGGAGATGCGTAAGAATATACCGGAGACTTCCATAATGATCGCTCAGGCATCGGTCACATCGGCCAGTTATTCGGGCCTTGGTGCCATGGGAATAGCCTATTTAAGAGCCAATCATCTGGATGTTATAGAATCCGAGAGAAAAAATTCGTATCTGCTATAAAGATTTCGGCAAAAAGACCGATAAACATTATGAAGCCAAAGTTTTATGCCCCTAAGGAGGAGTGGTATTATGCGTATAGAAGCATATAATCAGGTACAGCAGCTTTACAGAAGCAGCAATTCCAAGCCGGTTAAGAAGGAGAGCGGCACAAGCTTTTCCGATCAGCTTCAGATATCCAGCGCAGGCAAGGATATTCAGGCGCTTAAACAGGCAGTGAAGGGCGCAAGCGATGTAAGAGAAGATCTCGTTGCATCTATCAAAGAGAGGATAGACAACGGTACTTACAGCGTGGACGCAGGCAGTTTCGCAGCCAAACTGTACGAGAGATACAGCAATAACTGATAAGCACTTATGGAGGATGACCAGTGGCAAGCCTGATGGAATCTCTTATAGATAATCTTGAGCAGCAGAATGAAGCTTACAAGAGTCTTCTTAAGTTGTCCATGGATAAGACCCCGGTCATCATAAGTGCGGATCTGGAAGCTCTTATGCGCATCACGGATGATGAGCAGGAGTTTGTGAACCGGATCAATTCTCTTGATAAAAAACGTCAGGAGAACATGAAAGACATAGCCAACGTTATTAACAAGGATGTTGATAGCTTGAAAGTCGTCGACCTTATAGATATTCTTAAGGCCAGACCGGCAGAACAGAAAAGGTTGGCAGACATATACGACAGACTGAGAGATACCCTTTCGCAGATGAAGAGGGTCAACGAGCAGAACAAACAGCTTATAGAGAGTTCGCTCGAGATGGTACAGTTTGATCTTAATGTGCTGCAGGCCTACAGAGCGGCTCCTGAGACGGCCAATTATACGAGTAATGCATACAGTGCAGGAACTTACATGGGTGTAGACAAAGGAGCGTTTGACAAGAAGCAATAGTATCCGACGTTGATAACGAGGTGAGCGTATGTCACTTATGGGAAGCCTGTATATAGGCGTGTCGGGTCTTCAGACCTCTCAGAATGCACTTAATACAACTGCACATAACATATCTAATAACGACACTACCGGTTATGTACGTCAGCAGATACTTCAGAGCGATTCATCTTATGACACCATTAAGCATAACGTTCATGCTGTGTCCAAACAGCAGGTAGGTCTCGGTGTCGTATATTCCAAGACAAGACAGGTACGTGACGTCTTTTTGGACGCCACTTATAGAAGAGAGTCGGGCAGAAGCGCCTTTTATGAGGTGTCTGCAGATGCACTCGGCGAAGTAGAGAATCTTTTGGACGAGATGAACGGTGAGACTTTCCAGGAATCCATCCACGACCTTTGGCTTGCTGTACAGGAGATGTCCAAGGATCCCGGAAGTGCTGTTACGCAGGGACTCTTTGTGGAGAGATGTTCGGAATTTTTGGCAAGAAGCCAGTCGGTATATGAAGGCTTATGTGATTATCAGGACAGCCTTAACCAGACCGTTAAGAAGAATGTTACCCGCATCAATGAGATCGCGGAGCAGATAAAGGTCTTAAATGACCAGATCAGAAATATAGAGATATCCAATACCAATGAGCATGGAATGTCATTTGAGAAAGCCAATGACTTAAGAGATACACGTAACGCTCTTTTGGATGAACTTGCAACATACGGCAATATACAATATGAAGAAGATATGGACTGTACCGTATGGGTACAGCTCGAGGGTGAAGACCTCGTCAGAGGTGAGATAGCATACAAGATCCTTTTGTACGAGGCGCCGGATACCGGATTCTACACACCTTTCTGGGAGAAAAATGCAAGACCTTCGGTTGATAATGAGGGCAACAGATACTATACCGAAGAAGAAGCCAATAAAGGCAGAGTGTTTGATCTGTCAAGGGTGATCTCTTCCGATCTTAATACTGATATAGGTGCACTCAAGTCTTCGCTTTTGGCAAGAGGCGATCACAGAGCCAATTACACGGATCTTTTGGCTGACAGATATGATTATGAGATATCACAGTCGGTATGTATGAATGTAATGGCTGAGTTTGATCAGCTCGTACACGGTATCGCCACAGCCATCAATGACGTGATAGCACAGGCTGCATACGACGCCAAGGCGATCAACCCGTCGAGCACATATCTGATGGATGACAATGGCAATCCCATCCAGGTATTTCTGAAAGTAGCTTCCGACGGATACGACAATACGGGCGTGCATGAATGGGATTCTACAGAAGGACATGCAGCCAATTATAATATAGAACATACCGGTACTTATAATGTAGCTACCGGCAAGGTAGATGATTATCAGGCAGAATCACTGTATACATGTACCAATATGCAGATCAATATGGATCTCTTGAGACAGCCTACCAAGCTTGGCTTTGTCAAGATAGACGGGCAGGTGGATTTCGCCACGATGGAGAAACTCAAAGAGAAATTCACTTCTGAAGACATGGCGCTTAACCCCAATGTCAAGAAGAAGTCCTCTTTCGTGGATTACTACGGAGATCTGGTGAGCCAGGTAGCCAATTCCGGTTCGATATACAACAGTATCATCGACAGCCAGGACAAGACAGTTACAGCTACATCCAATGCAAGAGAGCAGATCATAGGCGTCTCACAGGATGAAGAACTTACTTTCATGATCAGATTCCAGAATGCATATAATGCATCTTCAAGATATATCAATGTAGTGGATGATATGTTGGAGCACATTATCAATACACTTGCGATGTAAGGGAGGTTTTTGCTTATGCCGTCACAATTTTTCGGACTTAATACAGCATATAAGGGACTGCTCAATGCCAATGCAGGCCTTAATACAACCGCCAATAACATATCGAATCTTGAGACCGAGGGCTACAGCCGCCAGGCTATTCACTCCGAAGCTGCCGAGGCTTTGAGAGTATTTACGACTTACGGATGTGCCGGCGCCGGCGTGGACACTCTTTCGATCGAACGTATTCATGATGAGTTCTACGACAGTAAATACTGGTCCAACAACAACAAGACCGGCCAGTATGAGATGAAAGATTATTATATGAAGCAGATAGAGGATTATTTTAAGGATGATTCCACTATCGAAGGCTTCACTACCACATTCAACAAGATGATGACTGCTCTGGCAGAAGTTAAGAAGAATCCGGCCAATATCTCTACCAAGGCTCAGTTCGTGGGATTTGCAGACAACCTCTGTGAGTACTTTAACTCAATGGCCGGCAGTATGGAACAGGTACAGAAGGACGTCAATTCCGAGATTAAGTTAAAAGTGGATGAGATCAACTCCTTGGCCAGTGAGATCGCTACTATCAATAAGCAGATCAATGTCATAGAGTTAAGCGGCGGAACTGCCAATGAACTTCGAGACAAGAGAACTCTTTTGGTGGATCAGCTTTCTTCCGTAGTAAGTATAGAAGCCAAAGAATATGCGGTTGTGGATACCAATGATCCCGAGAGACTTACGGGAAGCCACATGTACGTGATCAAGATCGCCGGAGGACAGACTCTGGTGGATACCGATTCATACAACACTCTTGAGTGTCTTGCCAGAAGGAACGATCAGAAGCAGAACCAGTCTGATATAGACGGCCTTTACGATGTGTATTGGGTTTCATCCGGAGATCACGCAGCATTTGAGAGATTCAATGAAAAGCGTATAAGCGAAGGCAAGGAAGAGGTTACATGGAACGATTACGTTAGAAATAAGTGCTCTGAATTCAGCCTTTACAATGCGGCCTTGGGTGGTCAGCTTCAGGGTCTCATACAGATGAGAGACGGTAATAATTCCGAGAACTTCAAAGGCACTGTAGCAGCTCCTTACGGTGAGGATCCCATCGACAGCATCACCGGCACCAATGCCAACGGAGACACGATCAGAAAAGTGACCGTCAAAGCATCGGCAGACTATCTTGCGGATCTTGATAAATGTACATTGTCTGATTCGGGCGGACTCATCACACTGGCCAACCAGAAATTTTACTATGATGACTGGACCTTCAGATGTGACATGTCGTCAGGTACGGCTGAATACTATTATGATTTCTACATAAATGAGACAAAGACCGTGACATTTAATGGAGATGGCAGCGTCTCAGAGACACAGGTCCTTTCAAGCCTTAAAGGAAAAGAAGTTGAGATAGGTACAGGAATCAAATATCAGGGTGTTCCTTATTATCAGCAGCAGTTAAATGAGTGGTGTCGTATATTTGCCGGATCATTTAACGATATTCTTACAAGCGGATATACATCCGAAGGCGAAGGCGGAGTAGAGATGTTTGTCGGCAACAAGGAGACGGAGGATGATCAGTATCTCTTCCGCACCAGATACGGCAAATACATCATGGATGCTGATGGTAATCCGATAAGCTCCAATGTGCAGGCTGACGGAAGTTACACGATATCCATGACGGATGACAGCTTCTACAGACTTAAGGCAGGCAATCTCGATATCCTCGGCGCTTTGCAGGAGGATCCCGGTAAGCTCGCCACCAAGTCGGATTCGTCAGCAGGATCCGATCAGTACGATATAGTAGGCAGGCTTATAGAGATGACCACCAATAAGAACGTGGCATCCTACAGAGGAGCGGCCACTCAGGAATTCCTCACCTGTGTACTTTCGGATGTGGCACTTAATGCCAAGAATGCATCGACGTTCTATAAGAACTATTCCAACATAGGACAGAACATAGATAATCAGAGAATATCCATCTCGGGTGTGGATACGGATGATGAAGCGGTCAATCTGTTGAAGTATCAGAACGCATATACACTGGCATCCAAGATGATACAGACACTTACGGAAGTATACGACAGACTTATACTTCAGACAGGCGTCTGATAATATAAGTGGTTTCAGAGGGCTCACAGCATCGGCTGTTTGACTGAAGCGCCGGTATTCCTCCGATTCGCTGATGTGAATCGCAAAAAGGAGATTCAAATATGAGAATAACTACTAAGGTTATACAGAGCAATTCAATCAACAACATCAATACCAATAAGGTGTTACAGGACAAGTTGAACAATCAGATGGCTACGGAGAAGAAGATAGTACGCCCTTCGGATGATCCGGTAGTAGCTATCAGAGCGCTGAGACTTCGTACCAACGTAAGCCAGGTTACCCAGTATTATGAGAAGAATGCTCCCGATGCAGAGAGCTGGATGAAGGTTACGGAAGATTCTCTGACGACAGTGTCAAGCGTCATCACGGATATGATCGAGCAGTGTACCAAGGGCGCTTCCGAAAAACTTACGGCGACTGACAGAACGACCATCTTAAATGAGCTTAAGGCTCTGAGAGATGAAGTATATGCCACGGGTAATGCCGATTACGCGGGCAGAAGCGTGTTCACAGGATACAGAACGGAGACCACTCTTAAGTATACAGAAGCTGAGAGCAGAAAGTATTCCATCAATGAGCAGCTTAAGAATGATGCTCTTGATACGATCACATATGTCAATTCCGCATATCTTAACGGGATCAATCAGGTTAACTACAATAACGGCGCTTACTTTGATCCTTCCGGCAAACTTAAGAAGAACTCGGATATGGTGGAGACCGGCATAAGCGAGAGTACGATCCATCGTATCAGACTTGCTTATGAGAATATAGATGCCGAAGATATAGACTTCAGGATATATAAGGGCGATAAGTATGATGCGGCTGCAAGTACTGCTGCTCTTGAGAATGAGCTCAATTACGGAAGAAAGATCTATGATGCGGCCGGTAATGTGATCGTGTCAGGCTCACATGGACTGACTATCACACAGGCAGCAGAGTTTACGGCTCAGACAGTGCCGGATTCAGCCACCTTTGAAGCAATGAACGCAGCCTCTCCCGGACTTCTGGTAGAAAAAGAAGGCTATCCCGGAGAGTATGAGGATGCAACTGAGTATGATGCAACGAAGACATATTACAAGCGCACCAAAGATGCACAAATCGGCACATACAACAATAGATCGGTTGGTAATAATGGTGATTTCTATACTGAAAATGGTACGAAGTTTGCCAGCACAGGTGATATGGCGAAGGCTCTTGACGGGGGCGAAAAGATCTATGATGCGGCCGGAAATGTTATCAGTGAGACAAATGGAGCGTATACATATGCAAATCACCAGCCTGCGCAATATACTACACCCGCGACAGTTGCCACAGAGGCAGCCTTTACATCGGGTGGCACATGGTATGTACAGGTAGATGGGAAGTATGTTCAGACTGATGTGTATGATCCGACGATTGAATATTGTCATATGACTCAGCCGGAGCAACCGGGTTCAGTGACTCTTAATGCAAGCAAGGCGTCAGATTATTATATCCGTACCAGAGCTGAGGACCTTCCTGTATCAGAGAGATACCAGACGATGTCTTTTCTCAATATAGAGGTTGTATCGCAGAACAATATCCCCAATCCTTATCAGAAGATGGCGGAATATGACGAGGCCAATGCAGAAGCAGTTAAAAACGGAGATCCGGCTACAGACAGAGCTATACTGATACCCGAGACCGGCGAGCTTCTTATAAGCAGCAGCGCATATGAGAAGATCATGAAACTTAAGGATGACGTGACTTCGCCCACTTATGACGAGGGACAGTTCCAGATAGAGTATAAGAAGACGACATGGAAAAAGGATGATCTTAAGCCTGAGCACTATTTTGCATGTACCGATATGTCTGATCCCAATCCGATCAATCATATCAGATACAATACGGATTACTTAAGCGGTATAGTGGAAAAGCAGTCCATAGAATATGATGTGGGACTTAATCAGACCATTCGCGTCAATACTACGGCTGACGAGGTATTCACTCATGCGATCGGAAGAGATATAGATGATCTTATCACCTCGATGCAGGAAGTGATTGATATGACCGAGACTGTGGACAGATTTGAAAAGATCAGAAACGGTCTTGATGTGTCGGATCCTCAGTATACCACCATTACCAATCAGATAGATGCGGCGAATAAGGCACTTACGTTCTTAAAAGAGAAGAATCAGAAACTGTTCGAGGGTGGTATCACGAAGATGCAGGGACATCTCAATAAGGTCAATGAGGCTACAACAGCCTGCGGTACCAGAGAGAAGAAGCTTTCACTCATCCAGAACAGACTTATGAGCCAGAAGACTAACTTCGAGACTCTTGAATCGGAGAATGAGAACGTAGAGATCACAGACGTGGCTTTGCAGCTTAAAGGTGCCGAACTTACCTATCAGGCGGCTTTGATGAGCACAAGTAAGATTTTGCAGACATCATTGATGAATTACATCTGATGGTTTATAATGTTTATTGATATAAGTATTACGGACAGGAGGCAGTGCGTATATGAAAGTTACTACAAGAGTATTTGGGGATATTGACATCGAAGATGAGAAGATCATACATTTTCAGGGCGGTATAGTAGGCTTTCCGGATTTGACGGATTTTGCACTTATTCACGATGCAGAGAAGGATGGAGATTCTCCCATCAGATGGATGCAGTCACTTCAGGAGCCCAATTTTGCGATGCCCGTTATGGATCCCCTTGCAGTATGCCCGGATTACAATCCCGTGGTAGAGGACGAACTTTTAAGACCCATCGGTGAGATACATCCCGATTCGGTACTTGTGCTTGTTACGCTCACGGTGCCCAAGAATATCAAGGAGATGTCAGTGAATCTCCAGGCACCTTTTGTAATAAATGCCGATGAGAAGAAGGCATGCCAGATAATAGTGGATTCTGATAAGTATCCCGTACGTTTCCCTATATACGATATTATTAAGAAGGAGGACTAGGATGTTAGCATTATCACGTAAGAAGAACGAGGCCCTCGTTATTAATAATAATATAGAGGTGACCGTACTTGAGATTAAGGGTGATCAGGTCAAGATCGGTATTACCGCACCCAAGGAGATTCCCGTATATCGTAAGGAAGTATATCTCCAGATCCAGAAGGAGAATGAGGACGCTATGAGTTCTACCAATCTCACGGCTCTTTCAGATCTCTTCAAATGATCCTGCGTGCGCAGGCAGCAGATCGATTTTTGAAAAAATTCGGATCAGCTATTAATTAATTTGTTACATAAGCCGATATAAAGGTTAGCAGGATTACTATGCTAACCTTTTTTACTCATATATATTGGAAAAGTCGCGAATTCCCAATGTATATGAGCCGTGATACAGTTAATTGTTTTATTCTAATGATCGCAAGGAGGTGAATCATTATGGCAATCGAACCAATCGGAACCATGACGGCTATGCAGGTACAGAATACAGTAAAAGTACAACCTGTAGAGAAACAGGCTAATTCGCAGAACACGGATGTTGTATCGGAGAATTCGGCTACACCGAAGCTTGATGATACCACTGCGGAAGTGGCCAAAGTGTCTGAAGAAGGCAAGAATTACAATAACCAGGAGCAGAAGGAGCCTGATCTTGAACAGATCAAGAAGGCTGTTGAGAACATTAACAAGAAGATGAATACCGAAGCGGTATTCGGGATCCACGAAGAGACCAATCGTGTGACCATTAAGCTTGTGGACAGAGATACCAAAAAGACCATCAAGGAACTTCCACCCGAGAAGACTCTTGACATGATCGCCAAGGTATGGGAGATGGCAGGTATTCTGATCGACGAGAAGCGATAGGAGGTGCCTATGCCGGTTAGATTATCAGGAATGAATTCAGGACTTGATACAGAAGCTATCGTAGCTGAACTGGTCAAGGCTAAATCCACAAAAAAAGAGAATCTTGAGAAAGATCAGAAGAAACTGAGCTGGAAGCAGGATGCATGGAAAGAGCTTAATACCAAGATATACGGGCTCTACAGCAAGACTTTGTCCGATATGAGATTTTCCACAGCATATCTTAAGAAGACTACCAAGTCATCCAACAGTGCGGTGTCTGTAGTGACAGGCGCCAATGCTCCGGAGACACAGCAGTCGCTTAAGATTACCAGTATGGCCAAAGCCGGCTATCTGACCGGTGAAGAACTCAAGGTATATGATGCGGTTCAGGACAAGTATAATAAGGCCAGCTACACCTCTTCCACCACGATGGATTCAATAGAGGGTATGGATTTTTCGTCTGTTGATACGAAGACGATCACTGTTAAGATCAACGGATCGGATGAAGCGGTTGATATCGAACTTACAGCAGGCAAGAAGATAAGTGACGTTATCAATGAACTGAACGCTGCAGGCGTAAAGGCCAATTTTGACGAGAAGAATCAGCGATTCTATATAGCTGCTTCAGGCATGGGTGCAGATAAGGACTTTAAGATCACAGGTGATCCATCATCGCTCAGGGCACTTGGACTTGATTATGATAATCTGGCTGAGCCTCAGGGCAAGAAGATTGGCGGTTCCAACGCACAGATCGTACTTAACGGGCAGACATATACATCTGATACCAATACTTTTGAGATCAATGATCTTACCATTACGATCAACAATATGACATCCGACGATATCACTCTCACGACTACTCAGGATACGGACGGAATATATGAAAATATCAAGAAGTTCTTAAAAGAGTACAATGAGCTCATCAAAGAGATGGACAAGCTCTACAATGCAGAGAGTGCCAGCAAGTACAAGATGCTTTCCGACGATGAGAAGGAGGCAATGAACGAAGATGACGTCAAGGAGTGGGAGGACAAGATCAAGTCCGCACTCCTTCGTAAGGATTCTACGCTTGGCGGAGTTGCAAGTGCCATGAAGGAGATCATGTTAAGCGGAGTGACTCTTGAGAGTGGCAAGAAGATGTATTTAAGCGATTTCGGTATCGGAACGCTCAGTTATTTCTCTGCACCGGATAATGAGAAGAGCACATATCATATAGACGGTGATAAGGATGATGAATCCACATCAGGCAACGTGGACAAGCTTAAAGCCATGATAGCATCGAATCCCGAAGAAGTGACCGAGTTCTTCACGGGACTTTGTAAGAACCTGTACAATAAGCTTGATAAGCTTATGGCCAGCACTGATTACAGTTCAGCGTTCACGATATATAATGACAAGTCATTAAAGACAGAGTACGAAGGCTATAAGGATAAGATCAGTAAACAGGAAGAGAAGATCAACACATGGGAAGATTTCTACTACAAGAAATTTACCCGTATGGAGACCGCAATGGCCAAGCTGCAGAGTCAGGAAAGCGCAATAAGCGGACTTTTCAACAGCTGATCACATATGTGCACTTAAGGCTTTTGAGTAGAAAAGCAACGGCCTATAGTGTATAATACAAATACATTTATTACATGGAGGTAAGAGCAGGATGGCACTTCCTAACGCTTATACACAATATAATAACAGTAAGATTCTTACGGCATCACCCGCTGAGCTTACGCTTATGCTTTATGACGGAGCGATTAAGTTCTGTAATATAGCGATCATGGGTATAGAGCAGAAGGATATTCAGAAGGCTCACAACAATATAGTCAGGGTACAGCGTATCATAGAGGAGTTCAGAAGTACTTTGGACCGTAAGTACCCGGTGGCTGAAGATTTTGACAGAGTATATGTATATCTGCTGCAGAGACTGCTTGAAGCCAATCTTCACAAAGATCCGGAGATTTTGAAAGAAGTGCTTGAACATTTAAGATCCATGAGAGATACATGGGTAGAGGTCATGAAGAAGAACAAGTACAAAGGTGCATAAAGGTCTATGAACAGAGGTCCACTTCCGTGGGCCTCTTTTTTGTGGTATAATTTCAGGGAAACAGGGTTACGTATCAATGGAGAATGGTTATGCTTGACAGATATCTTAAGATTCTAAGTGAGAGCCTTGATAAGAAGGCGGATATTTTGAAAAATATTGAGAGACTCAGTAAGGAGCAGAGTGAGCTGATAGACAATGATGCGACATATGAGGATATAGATGCCAATATGGATGCCAAGGATGCGCTTATCAGCGAGATAATCAAGCTTGATGAGGGCTTTGAGGCTATGTATGACAATATTAAGAGTTCACTTAATGAAAGCCCCCGGGAGCATAAGGATCAGATAGCGGATATTCAGGAGAAGATCAGAACGGTAATGGGACTTGGCGCTTCCATAGAAGCTATAGAAGCCCGCAATAAAGACAGAATGGAGAAGCGCTTCGCAGAGGAAAAGAGGACTTTACAGGATGCGCGTAAGGTCTCCACAGCGGCATATGACTACTATAAGGTTACCAACAAGCTTAATGTTGTTACGCCGCAGTTTATGGATAAGAAGAAATAATGGGGTAAGCAAGGGTTACAAATGTAAGGAGGGGTAGCGTGAAGATACAACAGCTTAGCGGCGGACTGGCCAGCCAGGTCTTTCAGTATGTGTTTTTAAGATGCGGTGAGATGGCTGACAGCAGTCACAAATGGTATCTGGATGATTCGGCATATTTTTCCGGCAATGTATATAACGGATATGAGCTTGAGAAGGTGTTTGGGGTAAAGCCGAAGTTGCTCAGTCGTTTTTTTGAACCGGATGTATGGAGTGAATATGTTGAGCTTAAAGCCAAAGGCATGAGTATCC
Source organism: Lachnospiraceae bacterium (assembly GCA_024694055.1). GTDB lineage: Bacteria > Bacillota > Clostridia > Lachnospirales > Lachnospiraceae > Colinaster. The sequence continues at coordinate 51,320 of JAILKC010000052.1, forward strand.
CCGAGATGTTTTTGAAGTGCGGTGAGGATATTGTCATGTATGCCGAGACGGATGACTATATGATGACTAATCCATTCTCGGGAGAGGTATTCCGTATGGAACCGGTGGGTCCGTTCTATCCGGATATACTCAATCTCAATGCGGACAATCTATACTATCACGGCACGTGGATAGATGAGAACTGGTTTGAACTCCATAAGGATATATTCCTTGATGAACTTAAGTTTCCGGAGATCACAGGCAAGCAGGCCTGTAAGTATCTTAAACAGATAGATGATTGCTATGCCGTGGCACTCCATATCAGACGCGGAGATTATCTGGATCTTGGTATCAACCTTGAGACCACCTATTACAGGGAGGCTTTGGAGAAACTTGCAGATTATCGTAAGGATTATGAACTCTTCGTATTCTCAGATGATCTGTATTGGTGCAATCAGCATTCGGGTGAACTCGGACTTCAGTTCGCACCGAAAGTGACATATGTGTCAGGTAACTTCGGCAAGGAGAGTTATGTGGATCTTCAGTTGATGAGCAGATGCAAGGGACTGATCATGGCCAACAGCGCTTTTTCATATCTGTCTGCTCTGCTCAACAGGGAACTTGACTTCTGTGTGGGACCAGACAAGACGGATCTTGAGTTTGAGGATATCAAAAGATAAGAGGGAGAGTGTGAGCAGACTTATATCTGCCATAGTGGATAAGGAAATATGAGATACGATTATTTGATAGTTGGAGCGGGACTGTATGGTGCAGTCTTTGCGCATGAATTAAAGAAAGCGGGCAGCAGTTGCCTTGTAATAGATAAAAGAGAGCATATCGCGGGCAACGTATACACCGAGAATATGTCAGGGATCAATGTCCATATGTATGGCGCCCATATTTTCCATACGAGTAATAAGAGGGTATGGCAGTATGTAGGGCAGTTCGCTGAATTCAATAATTATATCAATTCACCTGTGGCAGTGTATGGAGATGAGCTTTACAATCTTCCCTTCAATATGAATACGTTCCATGGACTGTGGGGCGTCAAGACTCCCGAGCAGGCGAGGCGCAAGCTTGATGAGGAGATAGCTTCGGCAAGGGAACTTTTGGGAGACGGAGAACCGGCCAACCTTGAACAGCAGGCATTAAGACTTGTGGGACGTGACATATACGAGAAGCTTATCAAGGGTTATACGGAGAAACAGTGGGGAAGAGACTGCACGGACCTTCCTGCTTTTATCATCCGCAGGCTTCCCGTGAGATTCACATACGATAACAATTACTTTAATGACAGATATCAGGGCATACCCATGGGAGGCTATACCGGTATAGTAGAGAAACTGCTTGATGGGATCCCTGTCAGACTTGGGTGCTCGTACAAGGAGTTTAGGGCAGAATGTGAAGCTAAGGGATCAGAGGCGGATACTTTTGCCAAGATACTGTATACCGGTATGATCGATGAGTTCTATGACTACAGATTCGGCGAGCTCGAATACAGGACTCTTAAATTTGAGACCGAGATGCTTACGGGCGTTGAGAACTACCAAGGCAATGCCGTGGTGAATTATACCGAGAGGCAGATTCCTTATACACGCATAATCGAGCACAAGCATTTTGAATATGAAAAAAGTCCCGATACGGTCATCACAAAGGAGTATCCGGGTAAGTGGAGCAAGGGAGACGAGCCTTATTATCCGGTAAATGATGAGCGCAACAGCGCTTTGTACGAAAAGTATAAAGAACTGGCAGATTCCGAACGTGACATCATATTCGGAGGTCGGCTCGGACAGTATAAATACTACGACATGGATAAGGTTATTGAGGCTGCGCTTGATGCGGCAGATAAGGAGATAGAGGGCCTGATGTAATGTCGGACCCGAGGGATATTATGCTGAACAGAAGAGACAATACACCCAATGTGGTCATAAGGGAAAAAGTCAGCGGACTTGGCAATCAGCATATCAATTTTGTACCCATGGATATGATCAACGGCTATGAGGTCAGACCCGGATTCTATGAGATCAACGGCGCGACGGTCATTCCGGGTGGTATCAACTTTACCATTCATTCCAACCAGGCGACAAGTTGTGAACTGTGGCTTTTTAAACGCAAAGAGAAGGAGCCTTTTGTTAAGCTTCCTTTTCCTGACAATTACAAGATAGGCAACTGCTATTCCATGATCGTATTCGGCGTGGAACAGGAGAATCTTGAGTATGCCTATGTGATGGACGGGCCATATGACGAGAAGAGGGGGCTTCTCTTTAACAGGGAGAACATACTTCTTGATCCCTATGCCAAGGCTGTAGCCGGGCTGCGTGAGTGGGGACTTGAAGGAACGGCTCCTGAGTATTCCGGATATCGCGGAAGAGTTGTAAGAGATGATTTCGATTGGGGCGATACCAAGCAGCTTCATACTCCGATAGAGGATGTCATCATATATGAACTGCATGTCAGAGGTTTTACACGGGATGATTCTTCGGGAGTTGAGTTCCCCGGGACATTTGACGGTATCAGACAGAAGATTCCTTATCTTAAGGAACTTGGCATTACAGCGGTAGAACTCATGCCCATCTTTGAGTTTGATGAGATGCATGATGCAAGAGAGTATAACGGCAGAACGCTCATGGACTATTGGGGCTATAATACCGTTAATTATTTCTCGCCCAACACGGCCTACAGTTCAAGACCTGAATATAACAGAGAGGGTAACGAACTTAAGAGACTCATCAAACTTTTAAAAGAGAATGAGATAGAGGTATACCTTGATGTGGTGTTCAATCATACCGCTGAGGGTAATGAACACGGTCCGATATTCTCCTTTAAGGGAATGGACAACAATATCTACTATATGCTCACTCCCGACGGATATTATTATAATTTCTCGGGGTGTGGCAATACACTTAACTGCAATCATCCTATCGTGAGGCAGTTCATATGTGACTGTCTGCGTCACTGGGTAATAGCATACAGAATAGACGGATTCAGATTCGATCTGGCTTCAATACTCGGACGTAATGAAGACGGTGCGCCGCTTAGCAAGCCGCCGTTACTTGAACTTTTGGCTTTTGATCCCATACTTGGCAACGTCAAGCTGATCGCAGAGGCATGGGACGCCGGCGGCATGTATCAGGTGGGCAGTTTCCCTTCGTGGAATCGATGGATGGAATGGAACGGTAAATACAGGGATGATGTCAGATCATTCCTTAAAGGCGATGACCGCATGGAACAGGCTGCGGCCAATCGTATCTCGGGATCACCCGACATATACGGCGGCAATACGAGAGGACATTTTGCTTCGGTCAATTTCATTACCTGTCATGACGGATTTACAATGCATGACCTCTATTCATATAATTACAAGCATAATGAGGACAACGGCTGGAACAATACCGACGGAACCAATGACAATTACAGCTGGAACTGCGGATTTGAAGGCGAGACGGATGACCCCGAAGTGCTCTCCGTGCGTACCAGGCTTATCAAGAATGCCTTTGTGACACTTATGCTATCCAGAGGTATTCCGATGTTCCTTGCCGGTGATGAATTCTGTAATACACAGTTTGGCAATAACAATGCATACTGTCAGGACAATATCATCTCATGGCTTGACTGGTCGCTGCTTGATAAGAATCATTCCATGTTCACATTTGCACAGTACATGATATGGTACAGACAGCAGCACAGAGTTGTGAGGATCGATACGGAGAAATGTTCGATGAACTATCCTTGTATCAGTCAGCATGGATTGCAGCCTTTCTGGACGGACTATAACGGCGGACATCATTATGTCGGGATCATGTATGCCGGCAAGAATAAAAATGGCAAAGATGAGCTGGTATATCTGGCTATCAATGCATACTGGCATGAACAGACCGTTACTCTTCCGGCTGCACCGGAGGGTATGCACTTCTACCTGATGATAGATACCAACCGTGAAATGAGTGTTGTTCAGGACATGGTGGAGCTTAACGGAGTGTTTACGATACCGCCCCGTACGGTATTTGTACTGGAAGCATTTCCAATACTTGTGGAGGAGTAGGAGGCTGACCACAAGATGATGAATTGCACAAATTGTTTGAATTTACTGCGTTTGTGGAACTTTTGAGATATCATATCTTTTGTCACAAAAGGTGTTGACGGCTTGACATTTAGGTGATAAGGTAAGATTGTACTATAATGTATTATACCCTAGGTGTAGTATCTGGGTGACAGTATGAACAGTACAACCTACATAAGCGAATATGTACTTTTGCTCATACAGGGATAGTATGACTCTAATCATGGAAGAAAGGAGGAGCAGGGTATGGCATATTCAGCGGCACTTAATACCGTCTACAATCAATATCTAACTACATATGCACCGAAGAAGAGCGATACCCGCTATGACACTCATAAGCGCAGTGAGCTTAAGGGTATCACGAATTCCATGGTGAAGGTCAATAAGGATGCTCCTCTTTATAAGTTGGACACCTCTCCCGAATCCCGTGAATATATAATTGGACTCAAGGAAGAATCGAGGATATTGCAGAATACCATTATGTCTTCTATCGGCAGTGCCGAATACGGAGATATCAATGGTAAGATTGCATATTCTTCAGATGAAGGCATTGCTACGGCCAGATACGTGGGAGATGAGAACAGTAGTCTTACCATGGATACCGAAGTCGGTGAGGATGGCTCTGTAAGTTATGTACAGAGAGAAGTTCCCGAATACAGCATTGAAGTACAGTCGCTTGCATCGGCTCAGGTCAATAAGGGCAAGTTCCTTCCGATGGACAGCCTTGGAATAGAACCCGGTGACTACAGTTTTGATATGATCGTAGGCGGGCAGGGATATGAGTTCCAATATACGATAAGAGAAGATGACACCAATTTTGATATACAGAACAGATTAAGCCGACTGATCAACAATTCCGGCATACATCTGAATTCCGTTGTGGAAGAAGATGGAGAGGGCAATGCCAGCCTCCGTATCGAATCTGCACAGGTAGGTATACATTATGGCGAGAGTAGCAGAGTGTTCGATATCAAGGATCCGACCGACAGGATATCCGGCTCGGGATCTGTTGAGTACTTTGGTCTTGATTATGTGGCAAGGGAAGCATCCAATGCACACTTTATCGTGAACGGCATCGAGGCAAGTTCCGCTTCCAATACATTTATATTAGAAAAGAACTATGAGATCACACTTAATGGCGTAAGCCCTGCAGAGGGTGTGACGACCTCTGTGGGAGTCAAGCCCGATACTGAGGCTGCTGTGGACAATATCAGCAATCTGATCGGTGGATATAATGACTTCATGCGTGCGATCAATGCATACAAGGATGTACAGAGCAAGAGCCTGTCTTTGGCAGGTGAGATGCAGGGCATAGCAGGACTGTACAGCGCGGGCATGGATGAGATGGGTATCACACTTGGTGAAGACGGTACCATGGAGATAGACAGGGACAAGCTTGGATCGGCTATGGCTTCCGAGGATTCAGGGAAGTCTGTCAATATGCTTAAGGAATTCTCCAATGCGGTTATGCGTAAGAGCAGACAGGTATCACTCAATCCCGTTTCTTACATTAATAAGACAGTGGTAGAGTATAAGAATCCGGGCAAGACGTTCTCCAATCCTTATACGGCCAGTGCATACGCCGGACTGATGTTCAATTCATATTGCTGATACCCGAAAGTACATTTGCGAAATAATATATATAATATATAGAAAAAAGATGTTGACGGCTTACAGATGCTGTGCTATATTGTACAGGCAAGACGTGACGTCTTTTTTTTGTGCATTGAATATGAAAGGAAGTAGATCAATATGCGTACCAAGATAACATTGGCATGTACAGAGTGCAAGCAGCGCAATTACAATACCACTAAGGATAAGAAGACACATCCCGACAGGATGGAGACCAAGAAGTATTGTAGATTCTGTAAGGCACATACATTACATAAGGAGACAAAGTAATGGCAGATTCTGTTAAGGAAAATAAGCCTAGCTTTTTCGACGGTGTCAAGGCTGAATGGAATAAGATAGTATGGCCGGACAAGGAACAGCTCACGAAGCAGACGGTTGCGGTCATAGCAGTGACGATAGTTTTGGGTATAGTCATAGCATTGCTGGATACAGGATTGCAGTATGGCGTTAATCTGTTGTCAATGTAAGATATTTTAGGATGAGGTTTTGATATGGCAGAAGCTAATTGGTATGTTGCTCATACCTATTCGGGATATGAGAATAAAGTTAAGGCCGATCTTGATAAGACCATTGCCAATCGCGGACTTGAGGATCAGATCCTTGAGGTGCGTGTTCCCATGCAGGAAGTAGTGGAGATGAAGAACGGTGCCCGTAAGACTGTGCAGAAGAAGCTTTTCCCAGGTTATGTACTTATCAACATGATCATGAACGATGAGACATGGTATGTTGTGAGGAATACCAGAGGAGTCACAGGTTTCGTGGGACCGGGAAGCAAGCCTGTTCCACTTTCGGATGCGGAGATGAAGCCGCTTGGTATCAAGACAGAGAATGTTACCATCGACTTTGTGGAAGGCGATACCATCGTGGTTGTTGCAGGCCCTTGGAAGGATACGGTCGGTGCGGTTACTCGTATAGATTACAGCAAGCAGACCGCCACCATCAATGTAGAACTGTTCGGCAGAGAGACACCTGTCGAGATCAGTTTCGAAGAAGTGCGTAAGCTTTTATAAAAGTTTGACCTTTTATGAAGCTTCAAGTGGAAGGGTACCTATAACCCGTACCACGCATATATTATCAATATATTTTTATAGGAGGAAGCCATCATGGCAAAGAAAGTAGAAGGTTACATTAAGTTGCAGATTCCCGCCGGCAAGGCAACACCGGCACCCCCGGTTGGACCCGCTCTTGGTCAGCACGGTGTTAACATCGTTGAGTTTACCAAGCAGTTCAACGCAGTAACAGCAGATAAGGGTGATATGATCATTCCTGTTGTTATCACAGTATATGCTGACAGAAGTTTCAGCTTCATCACCAAGACACCTCCGGCAGCCGTATTACTTAAGAAGGCTTGTAATATCAAGTCAGGCTCAGGTGTACCGAACAAGACTAAGGTCGCTACAATCTCTAAGGATAAGGTAAGAGAGATCGCAGAGCTCAAGATGCCTGACCTTAATGCTGCATCTATTGAGGCAGCTATGAGCATGATAGCAGGTACAGCAAGAAGTATGGGTATAACGGTAGAGGACTGATTTAGGAGGTGAGCGAATGAAGCACGGTAAGAAATATAGCGAGGCTGCTAAATTAGTAGATCGCGCAGTACAGTATGAGCCCGCAGAGGCTATAGGAATAGTTAAGAAGACAGCCAGCGCCAAGTTCGATGAGACTGTGGAGCTGCACATCAGAACAGGTTGCGACGGACGTCATGCAGATCAGCAGATCCGCGGCGCCGTAGTACTTCCCAACGGAACAGGTAAGACTGTAAGAGTTTTGGTTTTTGCCAAGGGTACAAAGCTTGACGAGGCACAGGCAGCAGGTGCTGACTTTGTCGGCGGTGAAGAGCTCATCCCCAAGATCCAGAACGACGGTTGGTTTGAGTTCGATGTAGTAGTTGCTACACCCGATATGATGGGCGTTGTAGGACGTCTTGGTAAGGTACTCGGACCTAAGGGTCTTATGCCCAATCCTAAGGCAGGAACGGTTACAATGGATGTAGCCAAGGCCGTAGAGGATATCAAAGCAGGTAAGATCGAGTATCGTCTTGATAAAGCCAATATCATCCACGTACCGGTTGGTAAGGCATCATTCAGCGAGGAGCAGCTTACACAGAATTACGAGGCACTTATGTCTGCAATCCTTAAGGCTAAGCCCGCTGCACTTAAGGGTCAGTACCTTAAGAGCATCACACTCGCATGCACGATGGGCCCCGGCGTGAAGATATCTACAGCAAAGTATTAATATTTGCAAAGTTTCGGACCGACACATATGTGTCGGTCCTTTTTATTTAATATGAAGATCTGAGAGACCTCATATTAAACAATAAACGGGACAGATCCCGGGATGTTGTCATCATGGGAAGAATGGGATAATATTACATATATGAATAAAGGCAGAAAAAAACCGAATCTCATATTGATATTTTTGCTGACACTTACGCTTACGATAGGAGCGGGAGTGGGAGTTTTGTATGTGGTTACAATTCACAGAGGACAAAGTGAACCGGAGGCCACCGACAGAGATCGCGACAACGGGCAGGCGGTTGCGCAGGTATATGATATAGAAGACAGTTCGGAGGCCGAAAAAGAAGAGCAGTCTGTGGATGAAGAGCCGGTGGACAACTCAAAATATGGCAAGATACTTGCTGATGAAGAGTATTGCGCAGAGAATAGGATATATGCCATAGATGCCGGGTATGATGATGAAGTAAGCCTGCTTTTTGCCGGGGATATATCTTTTGCCGACGGATATGCCAATATGGAGACCCTTAAACAAAGAGGAGGGGAAATCGCCGCGGCCTTTGATGACAATACGCTTGAGATAATGCAGTCTGCGGATATTTTTATGGTGAACAATGAATTCACCTACACAAGCAGGGGAACACCCACGGAAGAGAAAGCGTTCACGTTCAGAGGCAATCCGGATTACGTGAGATATTTAAAGGATATCGGAGCTGATGTGGTGTCAGTGGCCAATAATCATGTCTATGATTATGGAGAGGTATCCCTTCTTGATACGCTTGATACACTTGAAGGCGCCGGCGTACCATATGTGGGTGCCGGACGCAATATCGATGAGGCAGTTAAGCCGGTATACTTCATTGTCAACGATATCAAGATCGCATTGGTATCGGCTACGCAGATAGAGAGACTGGATAACCCCGATACAAAGGGAGCGACAGCGGACAGTGCGGGTACTTTCAGGTGCTGGAACAATGACAGGATATATGATGTGATAAAGGATGCAGCTGCGCAGAGTGACTATGTGGTGGCTTACATCCATTGGGGTACTGAGAATGAAGAGATACCCGACTGGGCGCAGGATAAGATGGCACCGAAACTGGCAGAGGCGGGAGCGGATCTCATAATAGGAGACCATCCGCATATTCTGCAAAAGATAGGATATATAGGAAGTACGCCTATCATATACAGCCTGGGCAATTATTGGTTTAACAGCAAGACTCTGGATACAGGTCTTTTAGAAGTCACACTTGATACAGAGGGCCATACCAATACGGTGAGATTTATTCCTGCCATTCAGTCCGGTTGTCGCACTGTTGTGGTAAACGGCGCGGAAGCCGAGAGGGTTCTTGATCACATGCGCGAACTCTCCGGTGGAGTGACTATAGACAGTGAGGGATATATACATAAATAGAGCCCGTGTTTTGTGACAATATATGTGAAAATACGAAAAAATGTCTTGACACGTGAGTCTGACACATGCTATTATTGCAAGGTCGTTCGGGTTAAACCCGTATGATGAGCCGAAGACAGCAGGTAGGATACCTTATGGCTATCCTCTAACGAGTTCGCCTGCCGAGGAATGAAGAGAACGTTTTACGAGATATGATTCGCTTTGATTCCTTCTGTCTTATGGCAGGAGGTTTTTTCGTAGGAAGATATACCATCCTCATTCGGTAAAATCTAACAGGAGGAGAGAATATGGCAAAGGTTGAGATTAAGAAGCCTATCGTAGAAGAGATCAGCGCTGCTATTAAGGATGCTCAGTCAGTGGTCCTTGTTGATTACCGCGGACTTACAGTTGAGCAGGACACCAAGCTTCGTAAAGAGCTTCGTGAGGCAGGCATCAACTACAAGGTGTACAAGAACACAATGATGAATTTTGCGTTCAAGGGTACTGACTTCGAGTCATTGCTTCCTTATCTTGAGGGACCCAGCGCAGTAGCAATTTCATCTTCAGATGCTACAGCTCCCGCAAGAGTACTCGCAAAGTTCGCTAAGACAGCTGAAAATCTTGAGATCAAAGCCGGTGTGGTAGAAGGAACACTTTATGATGCAAATGGCATGAAGTCAATCGCTTCAATTCCTTCACGTGAAGAGTTGCTGTCCAAGTTGCTTGGAAGCATTCAGTCACCTATCACCAACTTTGCTCGCGTCATGAATCAGTTGGCTGAAAAAGGCGGAGCAGGAGAAGCGGTAGCAGCAGCACCTGCAAAAGAGGCCGAGGCTACAGAGGCAGCACCCGCTGCTGAGGCAGAGGCACCCGCAGCTGAGGAAGCACCTGCTGCAGAAGCAGAAGCACCCGCAGCAGAATAAAAGGTTGAAGAACTTACAACGGCTCACAGCAAAGGCTGTTTCGCCGGTAAGTACCAGTCAACCCTCCGTTTTGCAAGGGCGAAACGGCAGATTGTTTGAATCGTAGAATTTGAAAGGAGTCATTATCATGGCAAAGTTATCAACACAGGATATTATTGATGCTATTAAGGAACTTACCGTACTTGAGCTTAACGACCTTGTAAAGGCTTGCGAAGAGGAGTTCGGTGTATCAGCAGCAGCAGGCGTTGTAGTTGCAGCAGCAGGTGCAGGCGCAGGTGCAGCAGCAGGCGCTGAGGACAAGGATGAGTTCGATGTAGAGCTTACAGAGGTTGGCGCTGAGAAGGTTAAGGTTATCAAGGTTGTTCGTGAGGCCACAGGTCTCGGACTTAAGGAAGCTAAGGATCTCGTAGATTCAGCTCCTAAGATGATCAAGGAAGGCGCAGCTAAGGCTGAGGCTGAGGACATCAAGGCTAAGCTTGAGGAAGTTGGCGCTAAGGTAACACTTAAGTAATCCAATTTACTAAATTAAGAGACCACGCGAGCGTGGTCTCTTTTTGCGTGAAAATACGACATAATTTTCCGTAAATAAAACGATAAATTTTTCACAAAATCTTCTTGACATGGGTCAGATACTTGACGTACAATGGACAGTGCACTATTGTGGTGCGGTATGCGCAAGGCAACCATGTAAAAGCCTGTAATAAAGCACTCTTTTCGTGGTTTCTGCCATATCAGTTGCAAATAAATCATATCAAACGGGGTAATTATCAATGGAAAAGAACAGAATACGACCTACCTATGGCGGTAAAAAGGTACGTATGAGTTATTCACGACAGAAGGAAGTTCTGGAGATGCCCAATCTGATCGAGGTTCAGAAGGACTCATATAATTGGTTCCTTAAAGAAGGCCTCAGAGAAGTGTTTGACGACATTTCTCCCATCGCAGATTACAGCGGACACTTAAGCCTTGAGTTCGTGGATTACGAGTTGTGCAAGGATGATGTAAAGTATTCTATTGAGAAGTGTAAGGAGCGTGACGCTACTTATGCAGCTCCTCTTAAGGTGAAGGTGCGTCTCTACAATAAGGAAAAGGAAGAGATCACGGTGCATGATATATTCATGGGTGACCTCCCTCTTATGACAGAGACCGGAACTTTCGTCATAAATGGTGCTGAGCGTGTTATCGTCAGCCAGCTTGTCCGTTCACCGGGCATATACTATTCAATATCTCATGACAAGATCGGTAAAGAACTCTTCTCATGTCAGGTGATCCCTAACAGAGGTGCATGGCTTGAGTATGAAACTGATGCCAATGATGTCTTTTATGTAAGGGTAGACAGAACCCGTAAGGTTCCGGTTACCGTTCTTTTGCGTGCTCTCGGAGTAGGTACCAATGATGAGATCAGAGAGATGTTCGGAGACGAGCCCAAGATAGAGGCTTCTTTCACCAAGGATTCGGCTACGAACTATCAGGAAGGTCTTCTTGAGTTATATAAGAAGATACGTCCGGGCGAGCCTCTTAGCCTTGAAAGCGCAGAGAGCCTGATCACAGCCATGTTCTTCGATCCCAGAAGATATGACCTTGCCAGAGTAGGACGTTATAAGTTCAATAAGAAGCTTAAGCTTTCCAATCGTATCCGCGGCCATGTTCTGGCAGAGGATGTGGTTGATGTTAATACAGGTGAGATCATTGCTACGGCAGGTACCACAGTTACCGCTGAACTTGCTGATCAGATTCAGAATGCAGCTGTATCAAGCGTGCTCATCCAGACAGAAGAGAGGAATGTCAAGGTTCTCTCCAACATGATGGTTGACATAACACAGTTTGTTGAGTGTGATCCCGAGGAACTTGGTATAACCGAGCTTGTATACTATCCCGTTCTTGAGAAGATCATAGAGGAGTACGGTAAGGATCCCGAGGCACTTGCTGAAGCTATACAGAAGAGCGTACATGAGCTTATTCCAAAGCACGTGACCAAGGAAGACATACTTGCTTCCATTAACTATAATATGCACCTTGAGTACCGCATCGGTCATGACGATGATATCGATCACCTCGGTAACAGACGTATCCGTGCGGCAGGTGAACTTTTACAGAATCAGTACAGAATAGGTTTAAGTCGTCTTGAGAGAGTCGTACGTGAGCGTATGACCACTCATGACATGGAGGACATCTCTCCTCAGGGCCTTATCAATATCAAGCCCGTACAGGCTGCCGTTAAGGAGTTCTTCGGTTCATCACAGCTGTCACAGTTCATGGATCAGAACAACCCTCTCGGTGAACTGACACATAAGAGACGTCTTTCAGCCCTTGGTCCCGGCGGTCTTTCAAGAGACAGAGCAGGATTCGAGGTTCGAGACGTTCACTATTCACACTACGGAAGAATGTGTCCTATTGAGACACCTGAAGGACCCAACATCGGTCTTATCAACTCGCTTGCATCTTATGCACGCATCAACAGTTACGGATTCGTTGAGGCACCCTATCGTAAGATAGATAAGTCTGATCCGGAGAATCCGCGTGTAACAGATGAAGTTGTATACATGACAGCGGATGAAGAAGATAACTACCATGTAGCTCAGGCCAATGAGCAGCTTGATGAGCAGGGTCATTTCGTACGTAATTCCGTATCCGGAAGATACAAGGATGAGACACAGGAATATCCCAAGGCTATGTTTGATTACATGGACGTGTCTCCCAAGATGGTCTTCTCGGTAGCTACGGCGCTCATTCCTTTCCTTGAGAACGATGATGCGAACAGAGCTCTGATGGGATCAAACATGCAGCGTCAGGCAGTTCCGCTTCTTGTAACAGAGGAACCTGTTGTAGGAACGGGTATTGAGACCAAGGCAGCGGTTGACTCAGGTGTATGTGTAGTCGCATCCAAGGCAGGTACCGTTGACTATGTTGCTTCGGATGAGATCCGTATTACAGCGGATGACGGCGAGAACATGGTATATAAGGTTGCCAAGTTTACAAGGTCCAACCAGTCCAACTGTTACAACCAGAAGCCTATCGTGGTTAAGGGCGAGCACGTTGAAGAGGGTCAGGTCATCGCAGACGGTCCTTCTACATGCGGCGGAGAGCTTGCACTCGGTAAGAACCCTCTCATCGGTTTCATGACATGGGAAGGTTACAACTACGAGGATGCCGTTTTAATAAGCGAGAGACTTGTTCAGGATGATGTATATACATCAGTACATATAGAGGAATATGAAGCAGAGGCCAGAGATACCAAGCTCGGACCCGAAGAGATCACAAGAGACGTTCCCGGTGTCGGTGAAGATGCTCTTAAGGATCTTGATGACAGAGGTATCATCCGTATAGGTGCCGAGGTAAGAGCCGGTGATATTCTCGTAGGTAAGGTTACACCTAAGGGTGAGACAGAGCTTACGGCAGAAGAAAAGCTGCTTCGTGCTATCTTCGGTGAGAAGGCAAGAGAAGTAAGAGATACTTCACTTAAGGTTCCACACGGTGAGTACGGAATAGTAGTTGATGCCAAGGTATTTACGAGAGAGAACGGTGATGAGCTTTCTCCCGGCGTTAACCAGGCAGTTCGTATATATATTGCTCAGAAGCGTAAGATCTCGGTCGGTGATAAGATGGCCGGACGTCACGGTAACAAGGGTGTCGTTTCGAGAGTTCTTCCCGTTGAGGATATGCCTTATCTTCCTAACGGTCGTCCTCTTGACATCGTTCTTAACCCCTTGGGCGTGCCTTCGCGTATGAACATCGGACAGGTGCTTGAGATACATCTTTCACTTGCCGCAAAAGCACTCGGATTCAACGTATCGACTCCCGTATTTGACGGAGCCAACGAGAACGACATCATGGACACACTTGATCTGGCCAATGATTACGTTAATCTCGAGTGGGAAGAATTCGAGAAGAAGCATAAAAAGGAATTGCTCCCTGAGGTAATGCAGTATCTCTCAGACAACAGAGAGCACAGAAAGCTCTGGAAGGGAGTTCCGATATCAAGAGACGGTAAGGTAAGACTTCGTGACGGACGTACGGGTGAGTATTTTGACAGCCCGGTTACAATAGGTCACATGCATTACCTTAAGCTCCACCACCTGGTAGACGATAAGATCCATGCTCGTTCTACCGGCCCATACTCACTTGTTACTCAGCAGCCTCTCGGCGGTAAAGCACAGTTCGGCGGACAGAGATTCGGTGAGATGGAAGTGTGGGCCCTTGAGGCATACGGTGCGTCATATACACTTCAGGAGATCCTTACTGTTAAGTCCGATGATGTGATAGGTCGTGTCAAGACTTACGAAGCTATCATCAAGGGCGACAATATCCCTGAGGCCGGCATACCCGAGTCATTCAAGGTTATGCTCAAAGAGTTGCAGTCTCTCGGTCTGGATGTGAGAGTACTTCGTGATGACAATACAGAAGTTAAGATCATGGAATCAGTAGATTATACAGATACCGACTACCGTTTCACCATGGGCGATGATAATCGCTTTAACAGAGAAGACGAGTCGTTTGCGACACACGGATTCCAGAAGCAGGAGTTCAACGAAGACGGTGAGCTGACTGATGCGGAAGATGACGATTTCTACGCAGAGGAAAAAGCTGAAGATTTTGCCGAGATTGATGAATGATCACTCACGACCAGAGAATAATGGAGGTAATAAAACCAGTGAATAACAGGGAAGCATATCAACCGATGACCTTTGATGCGATCAAGATAGGTCTTGCATCTCCGGACAGGATAAGAGAATGGTCGAGAGGAGTTGTTACAAAGCCTGAGACCATCAACTACAGAACACTTAAGCCTGAGCGCGACGGTCTGTTCTGTGAGAAGATATTCGGACCCAGCAAAGACTGGGAGTGTCATTGTGGTAAGTATAAGAAGATCCGCTATAAGGGCGTGATCTGTGACAGATGTGGAGTTGAGGTCACAAAGGCCAATGTCCGCAGAGAGCGTATGGGTCATATAGAGCTGGCCGCTCCGGTGTCACATATATGGTATTTCAAGGGTATACCCAGCAGAATGGGTCTTATACTCGATCTTTCTCCGAGAGTACTTGAGAAGGTATTATACTTTGCTTCATATATAGTACTTGATCCTGCTGATTCCGGACTTCAGAAGAAGCAGATACTCACAGAGAGAGAGTATGTAGAGGCAAGAGAAGAGTGGGGTAACAGATTCCGCGTAGGTATGGGTGCTGAAGCCATCAAGGAACTGTTGCTCGATATAGATCTTGATGAAGAGTCTGAGAATCTCCGTACGGAACTTGAGGACGCTACAGGCCAGAGAAGAGCCAAGATCATCAAGAGACTTGAAGTTGTTGAAGCTTTCAGAGAGTCAGGCAATGATCCTTCATGGATGATCATGGATGCGATCCCGGTTATTCCTCCGGATCTTCGTCCCATGGTACAGCTTGACGGAGGAAGATTTGCAACATCAGATCTTAACGATCTGTACAGAAGGCTCATCAACCGTAACAACCGTCTGCAGAGACTTATCGATCTCGGTGCACCGGATATCATCGTTCGTAACGAGAAGCGCATGCTTCAGGAAGCGGTTGATGCACTTATAGACAACGGCAGAAGAGGCAGACCGGTTACAGGCCCCGGCAACAGAGCACTTAAGTCACTTTCTGATATGCTCAAGGGTAAAGGCGGCCGCTTCAGACAGAACCTCCTTGGTAAGCGTGTAGACTACTCAGGACGTTCGGTTATCGTCGTTGGACCCGAACTTAAGATATATCAGTGCGGTCTCCCCAAGGAGATGGCTATAGAGCTGTTCAAGCCATTCGTTATGAAGGAGCTTGTAGGCCGCGGAATATCACAGAACATCAAGAATGCCAAGAAGCTTGTCGAGAGACTCGATACAAGCGTATGGGATGTGCTTGAGGAAGTGATCGCTGAGCATCCGGTTATGCTTAACCGTGCTCCTACACTTCACAGACTCGGTATCCAGGCATTCGAGCCCATTCTGGTAGAAGGTAAGGCTATTAAGCTTCATCCCCTTGTATGTACCGCTTTCAACGCGGACTTCGACGGAGACCAGATGGCAGTGCATCTTCCTCTTTCGGTAGAGGCACAGGCAGAGTGCAGATTCCTGCTTCTGTCACCCAATAACCTTCTTAAGCCTTCCGACGGTGGTCCGGTGGCCGTTCCTTCACAGGATATGGTTCTTGGAATATACTACCTGACTCAGGAGAGAGAAGGGGCGCTTGGTACAGGCAAGTACTTTAAGAATCTCAATGAAGCGATCCTTGCTTATGAGAACGGTGCCTGCACATTGCATTCACGTATAAAAGTAAGAGTAACCAAGGTTATAGACGGCACGGAGTATACTGAGACCGTAGAGTCAACACTCGGAAGATTCATCTTTAACGAGATACTTCCTCAGGATCTCGGATTTGTAGACAGATCCGATGAGAAGAACAGACTCAAGCTTGAGGTGGACTTCCACGTAGGTAAAAAGGGTCTTAAGCAGATACTTGAGAAGGTCATCAATATACACGGTGCTTCAGTTACTGCAGAGGTGCTTGATGATATCAAGGCTACAGGATACAAGTATTCGACCAGGGCAGCAATGACCGTTTCCATTTCGGATATGACGGTTCCTCCGACAAAGCCCGAGCTTCTTGCTGAGGCACAGGCAACGGTTGACAAGATCGCTCAGAACTTCAGACGTGGTCTTATCACTGAGGAAGAGAGATACAGAGCTGTTATCGATACATGGAATGAGATAGATGGAAGACTTACCAAGGATCTGCTTGCAGGACTTGATAAATACAACAACATCTTCATGATGGCTGACTCCGGAGCCCGTGGTTCCAACCAGCAGATCAAGCAGCTTGCCGGAATGCGAGGCCTGATGGCAGATACAACCGGTCGTACGATCGAGCTTCCTATCAAGTCTAACTTCCGTGAAGGACTGGACGTACTTGAGTATTTCCTTTCAGCACACGGTGCAAGAAAGGGACTTTCAGATACGGCTCTTCGTACAGCCGATTCCGGATACCTTACCAGACGAATGGTTGACGTATCTCAGGAACTTATCATCAGAGAGATGGACTGCTGCGAAGGCAGAGAAGAGATATACGGTATGACTGCCAAGGCATATATGGATGGAAAAGAGACCATAGAGAGCCTTCAGGACAGAATAACCGGAAGATATGCATGTGATACGATCGAAGATGCAGAGGGCAATGTGATTGTTAAGCGCAATCATATGATCACTCCTTCAAGAGCAGCAAGGATCATATCAAGCGGTATCGAAGTCAAGAAGAACGGTGAGAGAGTACCTTATACTGTAGACGGTGAGCTCAGAAAGGATGCTGCAGTCAGGATCCGTACCATCCTCACATGTCACTCTCATAACGGAATATGTTCTAAGTGCTACGGTGCCAACATGGCTACGGGTGAAGCAGTACAGGTAGGTGAGGCAGTAGGTATCATAGCTGCACAGTCTATCGGTGAGCCCGGTACACAGCTTACGATGAGAACCTTCCATACCGGTGGTGTGGCAGGAGACAATATCACACAGGGTCTTCCCAGAGTCGAGGAGTTGTTTGAGGCTCGTAAGCCCAAGGGACTTGCGATCGTTGCAGAGTTCGGTGGAAGAGTTGAGATCAAGGATTCCAAGAAGAAGAGGGAGATCGTTATCACTGACGATGAGACGGGCGAGTCAAAGACTTACCTTATTCCTTACGGATCACGTATCAAGGTGCTCGACGGAGCGATCCTTGAAGCGGGTGACGAACTTACAGAAGGTTCCGTTAATCCTCATGATCTTCTTAAGATCAAGGGAATCCGTGCGGTTCAGAACTACATGCTCAGAGAAGTTCAGAGAGTATACCGCTTACAGGGTGTTGATATAGCCGATAAGCATATCGAAGTGATCGTACGTCAGATGCTTAAGAAGATCAGGATCGAAGAGAGCGGAGATTCCGGTGTTCTTCCCGGCAATCTCATGGATGTCCTTGATTACGAGGACGAAGTGGAGAGACTTACGGCAGAAGGCAAGCAGCCTCCGGTAGGTACGCAGATAATGCTCGGTATCACCAAAGCAGCACTTGCTACCAACTCATTCCTGTCAGCAGCTTCATTCCAGAAGACCACCAAGGTTCTTACTGAGGCAGCTATTAAGGGAAGAGTCGATCCTCTTATCGGACTTAAGGAAAACGTTATCATCGGTAAGTTAATACCTGCCGGTACAGGTATGAAGCGTTACAGGGATGTTCACTTGAGTACGGATTATAAGCTTAAGGATTACTTCACGGCAGCCATGAACGAGGCAGATGCAGATGAAATAGTTATAGCAGAAGACATCGATGCAGATGAGACCATGGCAATCTCTGAAGAGGAGTAAGAGCTACAGGCAATTATAAGCAATATACAGGCGACGGATCGTTAAGATCTGCCGCCTGTTTTTTACTCTGAAAACAGGTAAAAATCGAATAACGCAAAAGTCAAATAATAACAGTAAATAGGCCGTCATAAAACGTTTCACTGTGCTATAATAGTACTTGTTAGGGGGTGTATCTACCTACAGGCAGATACATATCTCCGTGTATTCTGCGACCCTCTGTATGGATCATGACAGCTTTTTTTTACACATTATTAGATATGCTCCCTACATATAATAATATCCGGTGTGATTCGGAATCGCCATATACGCGATTCCCGTTTTTTTCAATTTTTTATATTTTCCCCCAAAAAGTGCTTGCAATAAGTAAAAACCTTGTGTATACTATTCCTTGCTGTGACATGATAGCTATGAAGCGTGAGGTTGCTATCCGGTCGAAAGGCCGTATAGGTAGTTCCGTGGAGCGAAGGTCATGTTGAATTGACGACAAGTCACTGTACAGGCAATGTCTTAATTTTATTTAAGAAACAACGTGTTAAGGTCTTTTTTTGCGCAGCTTAAATAGGACACACACGGAGATGTGTACAGTCACCGCTTGTCGTACTTATCATTATAAAGTGCGAAGAGGAGGCGACTTTTTTTATGGCAAATCAGGTAATGAGAATTACGCTTAAGGCTTACGATCATCAGTTGGTAGACGCATCTGCCAAGAAGATCATCGAGACAGCTAAGAAGAACGGATCACAGGTCAGCGGACCGGTACCGCTTCCCACTAAGAAGGAGGTAGTAACAATCCTTCGTGCGGTACATAAGTATAAGGATTCGAGAGAGCAGTTTGAGCAGAGAACTCACAAGAGACTCATTGATATCATCTCTGCAACACCCGGTACAATGGAAGCACTTCAGAAGATGGAGCTGCCTGCAGGTGTGTACATCGATATCAAGATGAAGAATAAGTAATGTAACAATAGGAATTGATACTCTTCTACACTAGAATGGACATCCGCCGGTATCATCCGTGATGTCCCGCTGTAGGACGGATCATCAACAAAGGAGAGATTGATTATGAAGAAAGCAATACTTGCAACAAAAGTGGGTATGACACAGATCTTCGGCGAGAACGGAGCACTCATTCCGGTGACCGTACTCGAGGCAGGTCCTTGCGTGGTTACACAGCTTAAGACTGTGGAGAACGACGGATACAGTGCCGTACAGGTAGGCTTCGGCAACATTAAGGAAAAGACCGTAAGCAAGGATAAGTCAGGACGTATCGATATAGCTCACAGACATGGAGCTAACAAGCCTGAAGTCGGACATTTCAAGAAGGCAGGAGTTGAGCCCAAGAGATTTGTCAGAGAGTTCAAGTTTGAGAACGCTGACGAGTATACTTTGGCTCAGGAGATCAAGGCTGACATCTTTGAAGTAGGTGATAAGGTAGATGCTACCGCTATTTCAAAGGGTAAAGGATTCCAGGGCGCAATCAAGAGATTAGGACAGCATAGAGGACCTATGAAGCACGGTTCCAAGTTCCATCGTCATCAGGGTTCCAATGGAGCATGTTCTTCACCCAGCAGAGTGTTCAAGGGCAAGGGTATGCCGGGTCATATGGGACATGTAAAGGTTACGGTTCAGAATCTTGAGGTCGTAAGAGTTGATGCTGATAAGAACCTTCTTCTGGTTAAGGGTGCAGTACCCGGACCCAAGAAGGCGCTTGTGACCATCAAGGAGACCACAAGGACTGACATTTAATCATTCTGAAAGGAGGACCATTTAACGATGGCTAATATATCTGTATATAATATGGAAGGTAAAGAAGTTGGTACAATGGAGCTTTCCGATGCTATCTTTGGT
>JAILKC010000057.1 GCA_024694055.1 Lachnospiraceae bacterium
GTTAATTCCCTGTTGGCTATCTCACATACCAAAGATGTGTTGTTTGCAGCCTTCGGATTGATTTTTTTCATAGACTCGTTAAGACTGCTTTGTCCCCTATTGCAAAATGTTGGCAGCCTATCAACACCAAAGCTTAACAGCCTCTTTATGATCCGTATGACTGTAAACGCAATTCTCATGATACTGCTGCGGAATAATGCGGTTTACGCCATATGTATTTTTGCCATAATCCTAATCATACTCATATGCGCAAGCAACCACAAAAAGCAACCTGTTTCCTTACTTGTCAGATATCTCTTTGTTGTACTTATCGCTCTTACACTTTCAGTTACATCAAACAGATTATTGATATACCGCACCAATGCCACTCCGGGATCCATCAAAGAGATGATGAGCTTACCGGGACAGATCATGGGCAGAATTCACAATACAGTTGCCAACGATGAAGAACGGTCTCTCATAGAAGAATACATTCCCAATACCGACGAATATAACTATTACCTCGCTGATCCCATGAAACACTATCTTCCATTTGAGATATGGGAATCTGCCTGTAAGCATTTTCTACTGGATACAGCTATTATGTCTCTCAAGCACCCTGTCACAGCATTGCAGGCAGTCTGGTACACAATACAGGGTTATCTGGATCCTTTTCATCAGCCTTATAATGCTGACAGGTATTATATTTCTTTTGAAACTTACCGTGGTGATGCGCAGTTGGATTCTAAAATCCCATTCCTGCACAAACTGTATAATGATGCCTTTGCCATAACCTCGGGCTATTGCCATACTCCATTGGTAATACCGCTATATCTTGGTATATATGTGTGGATATGCATCCTTACGCTCATATTTATGATCAGAAAGCATACTGTTCATGGTTCTGATCCCGTATATATTCCGTATGTATTTCTTATATTGTACCTGTGTACATTATTACTTGGCCCCGGAGCGATAACAAGATATGGCTTCATATATGTTCTCACTGCGCCACTGTCAATATGCCTTATATCACATTTCTTAAGGAATCAGTATTCCCATACAGAACCGTAATATTCTCTTTCAAGCCCCATACATTCTCTTATGGTGTCAAAGAATACATCATGTGATGTTGCTCTGCTGTCTATAGTCAGTTGTTCCTTTGTTTCCCCCGCTCTTTTGATAAAGAATATCGGATTGGTCTTACTCTCATCAAAAGCAAGCCCCTCTGCAGCAACAGACTTGCGTTGCGTATCATTAAATCCATGATCAGCCATTATTATCAGAGTTGTCTTATCATATATTCCTGCTTCCTTAAGTGCATCCATATAATCATAGACTATCTTAATACTGCCTCGCCACTGTGCCATGGCGTTGGAGCCATAATCCAACTCGGCATCCTCTGTAAGATAATATGGTGAATGCGCTCCATACAGATGATATATCCTGAATGCTTCATTCTGGCAATCCGTATCTATACCTTTATCAAATATCTTATCATCGAAGTCGGCATCAGTTCCAAATACATAGATATTGGTATCCGTCACAACATTTGTTATATCATATGCTTCATACTTATATCTTGGCTTAAGCAGGAAAGGCATATTCTTATATCTCATGCACTTGGTGAATAAAGCCAATGTCTTGTCCATATCAAGGATACAATAATTGTCATCCGAGAAATTGGTTACAACGTCATCACTTAACGGCTCTACATAGCATTTGTCCGTAAGTATTCTGATGTCATATCCTGCATTCATTATATCCTTAAGAAAGTGCGTATTTTCATACCACAGATTCTGATCCTGCTCTATATCATGATCTTCCAGATTCGCACCTGTCAAAAGATAAGGCAGGCTTCCATCAGTTGCCGTATATCGGCTTACCATATTGTCATAGTATGTAAAATCATGAAGTGGGGCAAGATAATCCGGATCATCATCCGTCACATGCTTAAGCATCTGTACATCGTAAGCATCCAGAACAAACACAACAACATTGTTTTCCTTGGATAATGTCAGACATCCATCCTCTGTCAGTTGTCTGGCAGACCCTTTCATCACTCCCGTTGTAAGCAAAACGTATATTAACGTCACAGTCTGAATCGCAAGTATATATATACTTATCCATTTTATAATATTTCCGTTTTTGCCCTTTTTCAGTAGTATTATGACCCCGACAAGAAAAACAACCAGCCAAATGACAACATTGATTACCGTCTTTGCTTCATCCCACTCCTGCGTCCCGCCATCTATGATATTCATCTTTCCATTCAAAAAGAAAGCCTGTATTAAACTTAATATGCAATAAAGAGATACTACAAGCGAGAAGAGCTTTGTAACTTTATTTCCGAGATATTTGGGTATAATAACTGATGCAGGCACTGCAATCATCAACGTCCCAAATATAAGATATACTATTGCATCCTTATATGAAAAGATAAAATCCGACCTGTTATAAGCCATAAGTTCGGTCGGGCCGACCAAAACATATAATGCACTGTACAAAAGTAACGAAACAGTGATGATAATACGATCTCTTTTATCCGTCTTAGAAATCGTTCCTTCAGATCGTTTCCCTTTAATCACATAATACAGTATCAGAAGAAGCAACGTCGCAATTCCCATTAATGATATCTGGCGCATTGTTGGCCATTGTATGAATATGACATACAATACCTCAAGCGCAATCTGTATCGCTGAAAAAGGAGCAAGCAGTGAGGCAACAAGATTCTTATCTTTTCCTCTTTTATCTTCGATCTTTCTTGCCACGAAAATAAAAATATATGTCGCAACAGGAATAACAGCAGCTTTACCATATCCCATCAAAGTCTTACCATTAAACGAAAAACTTAGGAAATTGGATCCGTCGCTTGTAACAGTCCTTACAAGAACGATCAGATAATGATAAAGAACCGCATATACTGCGGACATTTTAATGATCTCACCATGTCTATTATACAAAAGTCTGTCAGTTGCCGCAGATATAACAGCAAGTAACAGTATCAGTAAATATATATACATGTGCCTTTCCTTTTCCGTCAAAAGTCAGCGGAACGATACACATCCCACTGACTTGATTGTTTACAGCTTATTCTGAATAGTTATACGTCGGTACAATCTCTTTAATAAGTGGTCGCACATCCGTATGTTCTTCTCTGCTCTCTTCCTTAAGAGTCTTAAGCTCGGCAAAGAATTTCATCTCATCTATCTCTATCGGACGCCCAATATGGATCATCTTATTGGCTGTATCCATAAGACCTTCTTCATCCATGAGGAGTTCTTCGTATAGTTTCTCTCCGGGTCTTAAACCCGTAAATTCTATTTTAATATCCTCATCCACCTTATATCCGGACAGCCTTATGAGGTTCTTGGCCAGATCCAATATCTTGACAGGTTCGCCCATATCAAGGACAAATATCTCTCCGCCTTTGGCATACGCTCCGGCCTGAAGGACCAGCGATACCGCTTCCGGAATGGTCATAAAGTATCTGATGATATCAGGGTGAGTAACCGTCACGGGACCTCCCTGTGCGATCTGTTTCTTAAAAAGCGGAATGACACTTCCGTTACTGCCCAGTACATTACCAAATCTGACTGCCACGAATTCCGTATCATAATGTCTGTTGAAACACTGTATGATCATCTCACAGATACGTTTGCTCGCCCCCATGATATTCGTCGGATTAACAGCCTTATCAGTGCTTATCATCACGAACTTCTTTGTACCATAGTAGGCTGCCGCCTGAGCCGTCTTCCATGTTCCGAACACGTTGTTTTTTATCGCCTCATTGGGGCTTGTCTCCATAAGCGGAACATGCTTGTGAGCTGCAGCATGATATACGATATCCGGCCTATATTTTTCAAATATCGAGTTCATACGGTTGGTATTACGCACCGAAGCTATAAGCACCAAAAGATCCAGTTCAGGATACTTATACAACAGTTCCTGCTGAATCTCATATGCACTGTTCTCATATATATCAAGTATGATCAGTTTCTTGGGCTTATGCCCTGCAATCTGCCTGCAAAGTTCACTGCCTATCGATCCACCGCCGCCGGTCACAAGTACCGTTTTATCCTGCACATAACCAAGGATCGAGTCGGTATCCACCTGTATCGGCTCTCTTCCAAGAAGATCCTCCACTTCAACATCTCTTAACTTGCTGACACTTACCTCACCGTTAACAAGCTGATATATACCCGGAAGCGAACGAAGCTTACACTCAGTATCCTTACATATCTCCAGGATCTCTCGTATGGTCTGTCTTGAAGCAGAAGGAATAGCTATAAATATCTCATCTACACTGTGGACATCCACACATTCCTTGATCTTATCACGGCCGCCTTCGACCTTGATACCCTGAATATAATTGCCCCACTTGCTGCGGTCATCATCAATGATACAGGAA